>DATLKS010000517.1:0-3469 GCA_035538255.1 Terriglobales bacterium | reverse complement strand
GTCGTGAATTCTCCATTCTCCGGTGGCGGCTACATAGACGTTGTACGAGGCGTCGCGAAATCGACAAAGCGCGCAGAATTTTTACTGCTGGCCCAGCTTATTAGCTGCTGCGGCGCTCTGCTGCTCGAGCTTCGCGAGCTTCTCCTGAACGTCGGCAGGAAAGTCGGTTATATCGAACAACCGGCGGACTTCGACCATCTCGTTATCCTGTCCGGGGATGCGCGAGGCCCATTCGAGCGCCTCTTCGCGCGACTTCACCTGAATTATCCAGAAGCCGCCGACCACTTCCGTCGCTTCGGTAAACGGGCCGTCGGTAACTTTCGATTTTCCGCTTTTGAAGGTGACGCGCGCGCTCATCGTCGAGGGCGGGGTCAGACCGTCGAGCGCGAGCAGCACGCCGGCCTTCTGTAGTTGCTCGTTGTATTTCCGCATGGTCTCTATGTCTTTGAGATCGGGTACCGTGCCGGGCTTTGCATTTTCGTAGCCTTTCGGAAACATGATCATCATGAAACGCAAGGTGTTCTCCTTGAAGGTTGAGCGGACGCCGCCGTATCAGTGCCGCTACTTTTATATAGGAGCTTGGGCCGCGCTGGGCCTGGAAAGTTGCGAGGCGCCGGGTGCGCGGTGCAGCTCCACTTACGCGTCGAACGGGGTGATGGGGAATCGACACGCGATTTGCAGATTTTTCGCGTAGCGCATCACCCGGGAAACACTTTCTGACGGGCCGGTTGCGCGGCCTTCACCATATAGTCGAACGGCCGCACCGGAATTCGACAAGTCGTCGAGGTTTTTTTATGAGAAAGCTCTTGGGCTGACCTAACAGGAACCAGAGCGGCAATTCCTGCAAGAGCGGATTCGGCAGCTAAAATAAGAGGACCGAGCCTCGGCTGCCCTGCCGAGCCTGCGGTACCTATCCGCACGGGCCGCATGCGCCAGGTATGCCAGGTCGACTCTGAAATCTGGACAGCAGAACGCTTCCTCGGTTGACTCAAAAATCGCCAATGCACTCATTTGAGCTTCGTACAAGCTCGACACTGCCAGGTTGCTCTCAAGTCACGGGCAATCCGGAAGTTATAGTCTTGCCCGTCAGATTGGTTAGTACCGGTCAAACGCGCTTGTGGTTACCGAACTGTCGAAGTTTATTGACTGGCCAGAAAAGGGGTTCGAGGAAATAGTAGTGGCTTCGCGATACTAATCTCGAAGTGGCGCTTGTGGCCGACGCAGTTGCGACTCGTGGAAGGACACAGGAATGCGGCTAATGAGAAGCAGCCGACTTTGCCTGGTTCAAAAGCGCGTCTAGGGCAGCGCGATCCAGGTAATGACCGCGGACGACGACCGCGTGAATTCTTCGGGTGTTTCGGATATCGTCGAGGGGATTTGCCTCGAGTAGCACCAGATCGGCTTGCTTCCCCTCAGTAATCGTGCCGAGCTGGTCCGCGATGCCAAGGAATTGTGCGGGCTTCAGGGCTGCGGCCTGCAGAGCCTCCATCGGAGTGAAGTCAGCCTGAACCAGAAGAGCCAACTCGTCATGCAGGCTGAAGCCGTAGTAAAGATAGGGGACCCCGCCGCTGTCTGTCCCGGCAAGAAAGGGGACGCCCGCCTTGTGAGCTGCTCGAGTCATGTGGAGCGCTTCTTCGAATGCCCGCTTCCGACCTGCGACATACTCGGGGATCTCGATATGGACGATGGGATTATTTTGCCAGGATTCACGAATTTGCGGAGAAACATACTGCAAGCGGGAATCCTGGTATATCGCCTGACTTCCCACGGAGCCGAACACATGCGCGACCGATAGAGTAGGCACCTGCCAAGTCTGATTGCGTGCCAGGAGGATAAATAGATTTGAGGCACGAGTTTCGTCGTAGGTGTCCGCAAGCTGGTTGATTTAGCCGGCGATGCGAAGCGGCAGCTTCATCATCTCGCCCGGCTTCGCGGGCTTGCCGATTCGTTCGAGCCGTGCTCGCCGAAATTGCTCACCTAGCGGCGAAGTCACGTAAGCGAGGCCATCGAGGTGCTCGATACTCTTCTGGCCAGAGTTCGAGGCCTCGATGGCTGTAACCGAAAGAGGCACATGGCCCACAAACGGAATATGGCGGGTCTTCGCTTCGGCAGCGATAGAGAAATACGCATCGCGCGACAGGTTGTCATACACCTTGACGAAATCCCAGCCGTTAGTTTGCAGGCTGTCCACCGCGGCGTGGCCTTCGGCGGCATTGTGGATCACAACTGAATGATCGGGATGTATTGGCGGATCGCCATCAAGCACGGGCCCGCAGGCGATCAAATTCGGCCCCACTCGTACGCCGGCCGCGATGTCCTTGCGCCAATGCTGGAGATCTTCGGGATGGCCACCGGTATTGCGAACAGATGTGACACCATTAGCGAGAAAAAGAGGGAACGCCAGGTTGGCATCCCATACATGCACATGCATGTCCCACAGGCCGGGGATCAGGTAGAGTCCGCGGGCATCAACAGTTTCAGCATTTTCCGCTGGAGGAGCGCCTTGCGCGGAGCTTATCCGTACGATTCGGGCGCCCTCGATGACGACAGTTTTGTCTGGCTGTGGTGGCGCGCCGGTGGCGTCGATTATGGTGACGTGCGAGAAAACAAGAGTCTTCGCAGCGACTGAATGTTCCTGGCCTTGCACTAACAATGGGAAAAAGCAAAGTGCGAAAAGCGCGGCGATACGGTTCACCGACACCTCCAACATTTCAGGGCTCTTCCTGTAGGTTAATCCTCATGAGATGCCATCATCAGAGGTACGCACCTGGTCCTCTTTGCTGTATGAATGTTCTCGCGAGCGAAGCTCCTATGGAATCTCAATGATCGGGTGCCTTGGTCGCTTGTGCCAGCGTCTGCTCTGCACTGTGGCGAATCTCGCCCCGCCTTTGCTCGGTATCAGACCACGAAGATAAGGGCGCCCGATGAGAATCGATCATCGCCAAAGCTTTTTCGGCATATTGCCGCGCGAGGTCCTTTTGCCCATCCGCCAAATAGGCGTCCGCAAGGTTGTAGTGCGCGTCAGCAGAGTCGGGGTAGGCCAGAGCATTGAGCTGAAAAATCTCAATCGCATTCTTGATGTCGCCGACGCGTTGGTAATCCGACCCGACAATGTCCAAAGCTACCTCCGGCCACAGTTGAGCCTGCGGATCTTTTTTTCGAACTTCTACTAATTGCTGCTTTACCTGCGCCGCTCCGCCGGGAGTCTGAAGTTGGTTCAGGAGATCTGCTGCTGCCAGAGCGTCGGCTAGCGCTTGACCAGGCGTCTTGAGTAATGTGGTGATAAACCATTGCACGATGATCCCCGGCAGTTCGGGATGCACCTTGAACATGTCCGTCCCATGGCCACCGTGAGCGGGAACCCTTGCCGCATCGGACGTCTCGTACCAGAGCCACGGGGCATTCTCGGCAGCCGAGTAGTGCACCAGCTTTTTGCTGGGGCTGGATGCTGTGACGTAAAGCAGTTTCA
>DATLKS010000516.1:0-2520 GCA_035538255.1 Terriglobales bacterium | reverse complement strand
GTGGATCCGGGTTTGATCTGCTCCATCTTCACCCGCGCGCGATCGATCTTTTTGATGATGTCCTCGACGGTGGCGCTCCAGATGAACGGCTTAGGGTTTTGGTTCCAGGCTTGCATAAATGCCTCGATCGCCTGCTTTAGATCCGGCACACTCACGAAACTGCCACGCCGAATCGCTTTCTCGGTCAATTCTCTAAACCAGCGCTCCACCAAATTCAGCCAGCTTGAACTGGTCGGCACAAAGTGACACACAAAGCGAGGATGCTTCTTCAGCCACGCTTGCACGTGCGGCTCTTTGTGCGTGCCGTAGTTGTCCATCACCAGATGCAACTTCAGGTGCGGGGGAAACCCAGCGTCTAAGCGGCGCAGAAACTTCAGCCACTCCTGATGCCGATGCCGGCCATGACATTCACCAATGACCTTGCCATCCAACACATTCAGTGCCGCAAACAGGGTGGTGGTGCCGTTGCGCTTGTAGTCGTGCGTCATCGTACCGCACCGGCCTTTCTTCAGCGGCAGCCCCGGCTGAGTCCGATCTAACGCTTGAATTTGGCTCTTTTCATCCAAACACAGCACCAGCGCCTTGTCGGGCGGGTTCATATACAACCCCACCACATCGGTCAGCTTCTCCAGGAATTTCGCATCCCGCGACAGCTTAAAAGTGCGGCTCAGGTGCGGCTTGATGTTGTGCAGCTGCCATAAACGGTTCACCGTGTTCTTGCTGACCCCTTGCGCCTCCGCCATGAGCCGGCAACTCCAATGAGTCATGCCCTTGGGCTTGCTCTGCAAGGTCGCTCGAATGATCCGGTCTCGCTGGCCTTGATCATAGTGCGCTTTGCGCCCGCGACCGGGAGCTATCTCCCAGACCTCCCCGATGCCATGCTCGTGCACCCGCTTGCGCCACAGCTGCACGGTGGGTCGGCTCACGCCGAGCCCCGCGGCGATCGCCACATTCTGCTGACCCGCCACCGCTCTCAGGATAATCCGGCAGCGCAGCGCCACCTGTTGAGGCGTTCCGTGTGCGGATATCCACTGTTCCAGTTGCGTGCGCTCAGCCGGTTGCAACTCAATCGCCAGACCTGTGTTCGGCATGACTGAGATCATACCCATCGCTGAAATTCTGTCAAGCTATTTATGGGACACTACACTAGCTTTCTCCTTCAGATCTTGTTTTTCGCTGCGCGTTCATCCAGATAAGCAGGCAGTGTGTCACAAAGTCCCTCTCAGTTCTGTCATAGCGAATACAAGAGATCAAGACAAAATCGGTCAACTATGAAAGGAGAAGTATGAAACGCGAGGCGATCACCGCATTACCCAATTCGGGCGTCAACACTCTCTCGGGCGAAGGACTGGCAGAAGTGTCGACGATCACTGAGCACGAGGCAGCGCAGGTCCAGCGGGCGAATGCCTCGGGCGCCACACCCATTGTCTTCGTTCACGGGCTCTGGCTGCTTCCCTCGAGCTGGGACCGCTGGGTGAAGCTTTTCGAGGATGCCGGCTACGTGGCGTTGACACCAGGCTGGCCTGACGATCCTGAAACCGTCGCTGCGGCCAGAGAGCATCCCGAGGTGTTCGCGGGCAAGGGGATCGGTGAGATCGCCGATTACGAGGAGGCGATCATCCGCCGACTAGATCGGAAGCCAGTGATCATCGGCCACTCCTTCGGGGGCCTGCTGACCATGATTCTCGCGGGGCGTGGGCTCGCCGCCGCGTCGGTCGCGATCAGCCCTGCTCCGTTTCGCGGCGTGCTCCCATTGCCGATCTCGGCGCTCCGTACGGCTAGCGTAGCTTTGCGCAACCCCGCGAACTGGAACCGGGCGGTGCCGCTCACTTACGAGCAGTTCCGCTACAGCTTCGCGAACGCGGTCGGCGAGGACGAGGCGAAGGAGCTCTACCTTGGCTACTCCGTTCCCGGCGCCGGCGAGCCGCTTTTCCAGGCGGCGGCCGCGAACCTCAATCCCTGGTCAGAGGCGAGGGTCGATTCTCAGAATCCTGACCGAGGGCCGATGCTGATCATCTCTGCCGACTCGGACCATACGGTCCCGTGGGCTATCGCAAACGCGTCCTATAAAAAGCAGAAGCGTAACAAGGGCGTCACAGAGATCGTCAAGATGCCCGGCCGCGGGCACGCGCTGACGATCGACGCCGGGTGGCGGGAGGTCGCCGAGAAAGCGCTCGAGTTCGTCAACCGGTTCAAAACCATCAGGGCAAAACAGCGAGAAGCGGTGGTGGACTCCGATGAACAATGAAACGGTCAGCTCTAAGCAAGAGACGGTTAAGCCAGCGAAGACGTTCGTCAATCGGGACCCGTCGCAGACTCGACTGATTGCAGGCGTCAACGTACCCGATGGTCCACTTATTACGGCGGTCATTGAGTATGTGCAACGGCTCTCCGAGCCTTATCTGTTCAATCACGCGATGCGTTCGTGGCTGTTCGCTGAAAAGATTGGCCACATAAAGGGAATCGACTACGACCGGGAGGTCGTGGCTATTGGTACGGTACTCCACGACATCGGCCTTA
>DATLKS010000515.1:0-1885 GCA_035538255.1 Terriglobales bacterium | reverse complement strand
ACATCGTGAGCCAGGGCGATGCGGTCTCTCGGGGATGAGGTGATAGCGCCCGGATCTTAAATATGGTTACGCGAGGGTCTGCGGGTTCCGCGCGGGCCGCCATGCAGGAAAGCATGACACTGATGCCGCAGCCGCAAGTCGATGTGGCGGAGCAGGAACTGATCCGCAGAGTGCGAGAGGGCGATAAGGAAGCCTTCTACGGCTTGGTCCGCCCTTACGCGCGAGCGGTATTCTTTGCGGCAAGGTCGGTGCTGAACAACGACGCGGATGCCGAAGAGGCCGCGCAGGAGGCGGTGCTGAAGGCATTTATGCACATCGAAGAGTTTCGTGGCGAGAGCAAGTTCAGCACCTGGCTGGTCCGGATCGCCATCAATGAGGCCCGCATGAAGCTCCGCAAGGAGCATCGCCAACTCTACGAATCACTCGATGTGCCGACCGTTGATGAGCAGGGTGATTACTGGCCCAAAGATTTTGCCGACTGGAGGGAAATCCCGATCGAGGCTCTCCAGCGAAAGGAACTCCGCGAAGCACTCAACAGGGCGTTGGCGTCGTTGGAGCCGAAGTACCGTCAGGTCGTGGTATTGCGGTATATTCAGCACCTCAGCGTAGCTGAAACCGCCGAGGCGTTGGGCCTCAGCGAAGAAGCCGTTAGAACGCGGTTACATCGGGCACGATTGCGCATGCGCGACGCCTTAGCCCCCGGCTTCGATGGTGCATGGATACGCGGCGGCTAGGAGAAAGTACGGCGATGGTAGACAGTTCGGCTTGGAGCAGACATCATGACGGTTATTGAAATAAGTTGCGTTGAGGTATGGCGCGAGATTTCCAACTTCCTTGAGGGACGGGTGGACCCGGAGTTGCGGGCGCGGATGCAAGCCCATTTCGCGTTGTGCCACAGTTGTAAAGCCGTTCTCGATGGCACCGGGAATGTCGAGAAGTTGATCGGTGATGGACAAGCATTTGAAGTGCCCGCCGGATTTAGCGAACGCCTTTTCAGTAAGCTCCCCTGATCAGGCCGCTGTTGGCATATGCATAGGGACTGTCGGTGTTGCTCATGTACATCCAAAGCTTCCACTCGCCTTTCTCGTTCTTCCGCCAGATATCCACGTAGCGGTTTTTTACGGTGACCTGCGGGCTGCCGTCGCGAGACGTCTTCTTCCAAACGTGCCAGCCGTAATCGCAGGCAACTCTGTCCTGGATGCGAATTTCGATGATGATCGGCTGCAATTCTCGCCCTGCGAGTTCTCGACATTGCATGCGAATGGTCTCTGCGGCGGCAGCCCCCATCGTTTGGCCAAGTCCATCCGGCATATAAACGAACTCCGGATCCAGCAATGTGATCAGTCGCTGTGGATCGTCAGTGTTGAACGCCTCGCGAAATTCTGTCTTTGCTAAATTGATCGCATAAAGGTCGTCCATGTGGCACCCCAAATGATTCTTGAATACAGGATTGTGTTTAGTAGATGCAGACCGGCTGCGCTCAGACTCGCGAGGCAATGCGATAGCGGGACGTCGCAGCTGCCGCTTGCAAGCTTGCTGTCTTGTCACGTTTTCGACGGTCTTACATCTGACGAAAGTACGAAGAAATTGGGGTCGTGCCAGGCGAAACTCTGTCGTGCAGCTTAGATGCAGGCCCCACAGGACCACTTAAATTCTAGTCTATGCTGACGGGCAATCACTGGCGTATCAAAAGGATGCCTATCGGCAGATCACCCATGCGCAGCCGCAGCTGCCATAGCAAGGAGAAGTAATGATGAGTCTGGGATCGTCGGGGCAAACAATGGGCACGAGAGAAGAAAGTCTGGCTTACTCTGCCGGCCTTCCGGCAGAAGCCAAAAGCATGTTAACCAAACTGGCTGCGTGGACAAATGATATTAATCTCGCT
>DATLKS010000514.1:0-2908 GCA_035538255.1 Terriglobales bacterium | reverse complement strand
AGCAGCGAACCGCGAGAACTGTTGAGTTGGATGCTAAGCCCGTGGCCGAGATTGGGCTTTTCGAGGGCGGTGAAACCTGTGACTTGAACGATCGTTTGGCCACTTTTGAACCATCGTTTGGCCGCTGACACAGCCGCAAGTCCTTTAGACACGACATACTTCAAAATGCGGGTCTAGAGGTTTGAACCATCGTTTGGCCGGGAGTACAGAGTCGTACAATTTCCCGATGTGGGCGCTATGTCCCCGATTGCTGAAGGCTCTGGCCAATGGTGCCGCTAGGCAGCGCGACTTGCCTGCTAGCTCCCAGCTTCCCAGTCAGTTACAGGGTTACAGGAACGGTGAAGTCACCGGGCCCACGTACATCTTGGCGACGATGGCCAGACGAAAATCGCAGAAGTCTTTGTCGAGTGTCGTGGGCTGCCCTACAGAAGCTGCGATGGTTCGAGATGGGTGAGACCCTCCCTTATTCACGTCTCTGCTCGGGATCGATCAGTTCATCCAGAGCACGAATTAAGGAAACGTTGTGGCGGTGGCAAAACTTGAGGAGGGAGTTGATTTGCGTGGTCTTTCTCCGTCGGACGCGATTTCTGGGGTATGGGCTTGCGGCCAATAGATCAGCAACCATTTCTGCTGTCTGTAGGTCCTCAGCTACATCGTGACCCATAATGTCGGCCACTTGCACTCGCCCCAGCCATGACTGGCATCGTGAACAGTGACCTGGACGAGCTTTGGAAGAAAGCACATACTGCGTCCGCCCGCACACGGGGCACAGAGAGTCGAGCGATTGCCGGTGATCAGGACAAACAGTGACCACCTGGAGCATCCACAGCAGTGGTTCGTACACTGGGCGTCCCGAAGAACGCCAGCCTTCATAGCAAGAAGAGCACCAGGCGCGGTTTGTTCGCAGGAGATGCCGGTGATCGATCGCGTCGGCCCAGGGCAATGCCGTCAGAAGATCAAGACGACGAACCTGAGTCAATTCTTCGAGCATAGAGACCCAAAGTCGAGTGCGGTCTCCAGGACCATTCAGCCTGTGCGCTTCGAGGTAATAAAACGGATGAGGAGGCCCAGTGGGAACCTGGCCGAAGCGCTTGCCTTTCGCAAACGGAACTCGTAACCGCAACTCGTGGTTGACGAGGGTGCCGGTTTCGACAGCATGGGCTTCTGCGAGCCGCTGAATGTAGCTCGTGAGGCTCTCCACCAGTGGCCCGCCTCCTCCGATGGGCGGTAACGGATACAAATAGCTTCGTCTGGTCAGTCGATAAGTCCGCAGTTCCCAAGCTCCGTATGTTGTTGCTTCACGCATATACTTGGGCTGTCTCCTCGATAAGGTCTCTTCGGGGAGCGCGCTGACCCGGCCTTCGTTTCGTCCGGTTCCGGGAAGCGGGGATTTGTTCGGGCTCGCAGGGAACGCCCCCGCGAGACTGCGGTTCAATGCCCAATAGTGTCCGGAGCCGCAACCTCGCATCCGCACCATCGTTGAGCCGAGTTTCCCCTTCGCGAGATTCGGCGAGGACCTTCTCGCATTGCGAAGTCGAGAGCGCGGTCTTTTCCAAATGCTCAGGAGAGAGTGTGACGGCGCCGTGTTTTATCGCACGCACACAGGCGCGCATCAGCCACTCCTTCAGGATGCCAACACAGCCGATGGAGCGCTCGTAGAGAAACTCCCACATGGCCATCAGTTCCGCCTCGGTTTCGGCAAATGGCAACTGCTTCTGGAAGGTGAGCAGGACACTGCGGAATACCTGCCGGTCTTCTGCTGACTCGGCCCGGTAGCGCTGAAAGTGAAGATCCATGCTACGGCGGCTCAACTGGGCGCTCAGATTACGAAAGGCGAGTAGTTCATAGGTCCCCAACAGCACGTGCACGGTCTCGGTGCGATTGGCAATCGACTTGATGACATCCAATTGATCGGATAAACGCCGGCCGGAAGCAATCCGAGCAAGGTGTTGCGCTTCGTCGACGAAGACCACTGGAGGGCGCCGGTGACGGAGGGCTTGCTCCACGGCATATCCCAACTCCATACCGCCAAGCGGTGATGGAAGTGTGTTGGTACCCGGGGTGCGAGCCGTGCCCCCCAAAGTCTTGAAATCGATGAGAGGCTCATTCATGGCCGCCAGCAAACGGCTGAAGTAATCCCGCCAACGGAACCGGCCCGTATCTGGTGGGACGACCTCTGTACTGACGAAGGGGAGCCTGCCGGGATCGGCGGCCATGGCCGGAGCCATCTGCTGCATCAGAAGATTTTCAACTTTCATCCGCAGAGTTGTCTTGCCAACTCCGGTCGGCCCCAGCACGAGCACGAGCGAGCCGGGGGCTGCACCGTCGATCGCATCGGCGAGTTCATCGCGCGCCTCGACCAGCCGAGGGTGCGCCATCGTGAAGTTCCGGAAATGCTCTAGACGCTCAATCAGGTGAGGAGCCATCGTCGCGATGCTGTCGAGCCGCATCATATCTCTCCGTAGATCGGAAAAGAGGTCGGCGGATCAGCAGGTGGTTGCATGTCCATCGCCGCTGGAGATTCGTAGTGACGATCAGAGCCTTGATCCGCAACGTTTGTGGATGGCCCCGGCTGAGCCTGAAGCGACCTGGCTTCGAGGTCACTCAACCTTTGGATCAGTAGCGCTTCTTCCACTTCGACCGACTCCAGGAATTCAGCGAGCTTCCTGGCTGTGATCACGAACTGTCCAGAATGGTTCTCATGGCGCTTTCGCAACTCCTCGCTCGCCAAGTGGACCTCACGTTCCGAATGGCCGTGGAGAGCCGAATAGTATTCGGAATGGCACTCGACCCACTGCCCATCTACGAACGCATAGGCAGCGCCGACATCAAAGGGGTCATAGCGGATGGGAACTTGGCGGGTCTCCCAAGTGGGATTGCGGAAATGTTCCGACCAATAATAAAGGTT
>DATLKS010000513.1:0-2129 GCA_035538255.1 Terriglobales bacterium | reverse complement strand
CGCCATCGTAGCGGACATCAAGCACCAGGCATTCCGCGTGGCGAGCGATCCGCCAGATGAGTCAGCCTTCATCGAGCTTGAAGGGCCGCCGCAGGTACACCTGGTGATCGAACACGGTTTATGGGAACCCGGCGATACATTCTCCGTGAGCGCGCAGCCAATGGACGCCGACGACGAGGAACCAGCTATAGCCGATCTCATATCTCTCCACACACGGTTTCATATCGATAAAGCCATCCTCTACCGGCGTATTGAGGCACTGCTGAACGTTCGCTCTCAAGTAACGCTGGCCGAAGTGCTGGCTCATTACCCGCCTGAGAAGGGGCTAGCCGAAGTGCTGACCTACTGCACGCTGGCAGCAGACGATTCAGACCATTGCATTGACGCGCAACAGACCGAAACAATTGAGCTTCCCGTGGCCACGCCGTTCGGCCAGGAAACCAAGACCTTGACCATCCCTCGCGTACTCTATCAAAGGAGGAACTATGCCGAATAGCGCCGTTATGCCGTATGCCGCTGCTGTACTGAAATTGCTTCAGAATCCACTGTTCAGCGACGAGACAGCTTCCTGGAACTTGCTGCTCTCCTATCTTACGCCGGTTCAGGAGTATTTCGCACGCATCGGTCTCGAAGTGTGCGTCCATGAAGAGGATGGCTACGCCTATCTGCATCAGCCAGCCCTCGAAGACGACGAGGGTCAATCGGTAGTGCTGCCCAGGCTGACACGGCGCGACCATCTCACCTATCAGACAACGCTGCTCTGCGTCCTCCTGCGCGAGTGGCTCGACCAGTTCGAGTCCACCCATCTCGATGCTGGGAAATGCACGATCACTGAGGACCAGGTGCGCGAACTGCTCGTACCCTTCTTGCCTGCGCGCACAGACGAACGCGCTCTCCAACGCAGAATGGACACGGCTATCGAACGCCTCATAGACCTGGGCTTTCTCAAGCGAATGCCAGGCACGGAAAAACCGGCTTACTTTGAAGTACGGCGCATCTTGAAAGCGCGAATCAATGCGGAAAAGCTAGGCGAGATCAAGGAGAAACTGGCACATTATGGAACTGCTGAGTCTGAATCAGAATCATAAATGGGCTAAGGGCGGCGACAGTACATCAGGTGGGTTTCGCTTGCAGCAGCTTGAGTTGTATAACTGGGGAACATTCAACCAGCGTATCTGGCGCATCACTCCATCCAGTGGAACGGCCCTGCTGACCGGCGCGAACGGCTCCGGCAAGTCCACGGTGGCAGATGCCCTGCTGACCCTGCTCGTCCCGTATGCCCGGCGAACGTATAATCAGGCATCGGGCACCGAAAAGCACCGCGAACGCAACGAAGGGATGTATGTGCGCGGAGCATGGAGCAAGCAGAAAGACCGCGAGAGCAGTTCGGCGAATGTGCAGTACCTGCGCGGGAAAGATTCCTATTCCGTCCTGTTAGCCGTTTTCGCGAACGCAAGTCTGGAACAATACGTGACGCTAGCCCAGGTTTTCTGGTGGCAGCGGGGCGAGTTACGCAAGTTCTTCGTTATTGCGCCCGCACCCTTAAACATCGAGGAGCATTTCTCTGTACGCGGCGAGATGACGGATCTGCGTAAGCAGTTACGAGCCAGGGGGGCTGAAGTGTTTGATGAATTCGCGAAGTACAACCGACGCTTTTGCCATCTGATGGGCCTGCGTTCCGAGAAAGCCCTCGACCTGTTCAACCAGGTTGTCTCGATTAAAGACATCGGCGGCTTGAATGCCTTCGTGCGCGAACATATGCTGGAAAAGACCGACGCCCAGGAACGCGTTGCACAGTTGCGAGACAATTTTGAGAACCTGACTCATTCTCATGCCGCTATTGAGCTTGCGGAGCGGCAACTTTCCGTGCTTGAGCCGCTCATGAACGAGATAGGGGAATATGAGAAGCTGCAAGCGCGCATCGCCGAGGTGGAGCGGTGCGTCCAAGTCGTTCCCGTGTACGTCGCTGACTGTAAGAAAACGCTGCTTGAGACGGCCATCGATGATGCTCGCCAGCAACGCGCCGCCGCACAGGGACAGAGCGATGCGCTCAACCAGCGTCTCGATCGGCTGATGCAGCAACAAATTGACTTGAGCGTTGCCATTCAGAACGACCAGGTCGGCCAGCG
>DATLKS010000512.1:0-3769 GCA_035538255.1 Terriglobales bacterium | reverse complement strand
GTTAGGACCGCCGAGAAGAAGAACGTGCGGACGTAGGGTGTGCCCACGGGTGAGCACGGACAGGTTCTGCAGGACGATGGCGTCAAAGAGCGAAGCCATTAGTTGATCGGGAGGAACGGCCTGCTTTTGCAGTCCGTTGATGTCGGTTTCGGCAAAGACGCCGCACTTGCCCGCTACGGGATGCAGCTTGATTCCATGGTAGCCCTGGTTGCAGAGCTCGTCTGCAGGGATCTTCAATTTGGCATTGATCTTGTCGATGACCGCGCCGGTGCCGCCGGCGCATTTGTCGTTCATCGAGGGAATCTTCTTCTTGCGCCCGCTGGCTTCATCCTCCTTAAAGACGATGATCTTTGCGTCCTGCCCACCCAGCTCGATCACCGAGTTCACTTCCGGATGCAGCTTCTCGACTGCCAGCGAGACAGCAGTGACCTCCTGCACGAACTTTGCGCCGATCAATGGCGCGATGGTGCTGCCGCCCGAGCCGGTGATGAACATGCGGCAGTTGTTCGTAGCGATACCTGCTTCCGCCTCCATGCGTTTGAGGAATTCAAGGACCTTTTCCGGCTGCTTGGTCTCGTGGCGCTGGTAGTCGGACCAGATCATCTGGTCGGTGTTGGCATCGACGATGACCGTCTTTACTGTGGTCGACCCAACATCGACGCCAACGTAGTAGGCGAGGCTTGTTTCCTCTTTCGGGACAGGATTCGGGCGCGGCTTGGGTTTTGGACGCGGGAGGGTCGCGACCAATTCCCCGAGTTTTACATCCAGCTTGATTGAACCCTTGCTTCCACAACAACCGTTGCCGTGATCATGGTGTCCCGACAAAAACCACCTCCAGGCCTAAGTGGCCGGTAAGCAATCCTGGGAAAGGTCATATGAGACCCGGAGGTGCAACCTTGCTCGAGGAGTGCCGTCCCTCCGGGACTCGATTTGTAACCGCTACTTTTACCCTGCACTTCCGTGCTGGGCTAAAGTATGCCGCGCCATCCGGCGCTCTTTGACTTCGCTTCGCTTGTTTTCCAAAAGCCTCGCTGCGCTCGTCTCCGGGACTTCGCTTGCCCTTGTCGATTCGAGTATCGGGGATAACAGGCCTTCAAATCACCCGATCACGAAATCACCCGATTCCTTATACATCGTCGCTCCAGTTCGTCACGCCCTGGAAGCCGCGTGACGCCTGTTTGAAAAGCCACTTGATCACGCGGGCGTCGTTGTAGCAGAAGCCCACGATATGATTCAGAGTTGAGAAGCAGTGCGGCTGGCACGACTTCTTCATCTCGTTCAGCGGTCCCATTTCGAACTTGTGATTCTCGATCGTGCCCCAGTCGTAGTTCGCGCTGTACATGGGGAAGCAGGGCGCCAGAGTCCCGTCAGTCCGAATGATCAGTGTGTTCTGCCCTGCACGGCAATTCCAATCCTGCAGGCCGCCGCGCATAAACTGTTTCATTTCGGTCAGGCGCGAGGTGGAGTTCGTCATCTTGTAGCCGGCTCTCTGCTTTGCGACCAGCCAATCGAGCAACTCATCGACCTGATCCCAATGCTTTTCGGCGATGTAAGTCGGATTGTTGCTTAGATGCTTGAAGTGCGACTGCTCAGTGAGCGGCGACTCGCAGATATGGTAATCGGTGGCTACGCCGTTGTCGTGAGCGATCTCGGTTAGCTCGCGAACGTCATCCATGTTGTTGCCGCAGATATTGATATTGATGAAGACCGAGTACCCATAACGGAACTGCCGCTTAATGAGATAATCGAAATTCTTACGGATCGGTACCAGCGCCTTGGGCAGTCCAGGTTTGAGATCAACGGCATCGATGGCAAGGTTCACAACCCCAACGCCGGCATCGCCGAGCTTGTCGATCACATCCGGACGCAGCAGGCGGCCGTTGGTCGGAATGTAAACCCAAAAGCCTTTCTTCGTCGCGTAATAAGTGACTTTGTGCGCGAAGTCCGGACGCAGCAGCGGCTCACCACCCATCAGCGCGAGTACCCGACCGGTCGTGCCATGCAGCCAGTCAATCGAGCGCCGGGCAATGTCCTCCGTCATGCCTTTTACGCGGTTATCGAAAGCCCAACAATAATGACAATCGAGGTTGCACTTCCATTCGGTAAACAGATACGAAACGATGGGATGGAAGGTCCCGGGTAAAATCCGCGACTTGAAATACGGAATCGCCCAGCCGCGCACCGCTTTTGCAATGTGTGCTGGCCCGAATTTTCGTTTGCCGTCTTTCGGAATGTAGTCTTCGTCCGTTCCCTGTTGCAATTCGGGACGACTTGGGAACGGTGGAACGGGCAAAGTTTGCGGCACGCCGACGGGAGGGGGAGGCGCTGCAGGGCGCGCCGCAGGCTTCATCAGCAATTCGTGAAGCTGAACATCCAGCTTGTATGCCGGAGGAGCTTCCGAAACGTGTATTTCTTGTACTTCAGGCATTTTTCAACTTTCTCCTCAACAACAATCCAACGATTCAGGGCCGCCCCTCCAGGGCTCAAAATCATTTGGCATTCTTGCCCACCGCTCACGCGGCGGGCGAAGGTCTGCTGCGCCTATGGTGCTCGAAGATGGTTGAGCATCAACACCGAGTCGGGCACACCGTCAGGATTCCCTTGTACCGGCCTGTGCTAGCCGCCAGCAGCGAGTAGCAAACAACATGGCTTACGAGGCCGCAGCCAGAGCTCGTGCCTGAATTGGCACGCGAACCAGCTTCTTTCTCCCGTTGAGAAGATCGTTTACGTGGAGCACGAAGTTTGCCGCCATTCCGGTTATGCCTTCCCGATGCGGCATCGGGTAGAACAACTGCCGCAGCTCAGGATGATCGGCAACGTAGCTCTTAATCTCATCGAGCGACTTGCCGGTAGATTTCAGCGCCTGGTCGAACTCGAGCCGGGCCTTGACCTTCGCCTCGCCGAGCGCCATTTGCACCCGGCTGTGAGCGTTGATCTCGCCTTCGCCGGAGGTCTCGATGGGTAGGAAGATCATGTCTTTGAAAGCATTGGCTACCGCCGACTGCGCGCCATCCGACTGCGTGGATGGCATGCATCCGAACGGCTTGAGTGCCAGAACCATATGGCAGAGCTTGTGCTTGGTGTAGTAGATGTTCTTGCCGACTTCGAGGTGTCCTTCGCCGCCGCGCGCAAACTGGTTGTAGAACGGCATGGCCAGATCTGCCATCTCTTTCTGGTCCACCAGATGATGGGCGATGTCGCCTAGGGCTTCAACGACGCGGTGATACTGGCGGGAGTAAATCATTTCGCCGACACTTAGTCCGGCGATCTTCTTGCGGAAATTTAGTTCGTTCACTGCATGCTTGTGCAACTCCCACCAGGCCGGCTTACTGTACTTATCCTCAAGGGGCTTCTTTTCGCGCCAGCGCTCCTTCACCTGATACATCATGTACATGATCCAGGTAGCAATCGGCTCGACCAGCACCTGCGCGCCTTCCCGTTCCAGGAAGGCAAACATATTGAAGTTGCCGTCGCCTTCCGTGATCTGCGCCCAGAATTCGCCAATAATCTTCACCACCGGCTTCACACGCAGACGATCGACTTCGATTGTCGCGAGGTGGTCGTGCACTGCCTGCAGGCAATCCTTGTAGGCGCTGCCATACAGGTGTTCCCAGACTTTGCCCAGCGAGTTCACGATCTTTTCCCAGCCTGCATTCTTATGCTTGGCCATGTAGTCTGACAGCCACTTCGGGAAATCTTCGTGATCTTCAAAGGGCTTGCGCTCTTTGAGCATTGTGCAGAGCATGTCCACCGATTCTTTGAACACGCG
>DATLKS010000511.1:0-2059 GCA_035538255.1 Terriglobales bacterium | reverse complement strand
CGTCCTTGGGCTGGCTCTGCTGACGTCCTGGG
This sequence comes from Terriglobales bacterium, assembly GCA_035538255.1. Taxonomy (GTDB): domain Bacteria; phylum Acidobacteriota; class Terriglobia; order Terriglobales; family Acidobacteriaceae; genus Gp1-AA112. The sequence continues at coordinate 2,027 of DATLKS010000511.1, read as the reverse complement.
TGGATAGGCGATTCGCTGCCCAGGCCTTGGAACTGCAGGAAGAGAAGCTGCAGCGAAGCGAGGCGTATTTGGCGGAAGCGCAAAGGCTCACGCACACAGGGAGTTGGGCCTGGCGGGTAGCGGGACGGGACGCCTTGCATCTATCCGAGGAATGGTACCGCATTTATGGCTTCGATCCAGAAAATGGTCCGCCCGCTTTTGAACAACTTCTGGAGCGCACTCATCCGGAGGATCGAGCTAAGTGGCAAGGGGCAATCGATCGAGCAATCGCTGAAAAGTCGGAATACGAAGTGGAATTCCGGATCCTTCTGCCAGACGGCTCGGTCAAGCATATCCACACCGTCGGACATCCGGTTTTGAACGCATCCGGAGATTTAGCGCAATTTGTGGGTAGCTCGACCGACATCACCGAGCGCAAGCGGGCAGAGCAGGCAACCCGTTTGCTGGCTGCGATTGTCGAATCATCGCACGATGCGATTGTGAGCAAGAGTCTGGATGGCGTCATTACCAGTTGGAATAAGGGCGCAGAAAGGCTGTTTGGCTACGCTGCGGAAGAAGCGGTTGGCCAGAACATCACGCTGATTATTCCTGCTGAGCGTCGCGACGAAGAAAGAACGATTATTGAGCAGCTCACGCGAGGCGAGCGAGTCGACCACTTCGAGACGGTCCGCAAGCGCAAGGATGGCAGCCTGCTCGACGTTTCCCTGACAATTTCCCCGATGAAAGATGCCTCGGGCCGCGTGGTTGGGGCATCAAAACTGGCGCGGGACATAACCGAACGCAAACGCGCAGAAGAAGCGCTGCGTCAGGCGCAGACAGAGCTCGCGCACGCCAGCCGGGTGACCACCATGGGAGAGTTCACTGCCTCTCTGGCGCACGAAGTGAAACAACCGATCGCCGCAGCAGTAACAGATGCCAATACTTGCGTGCGGTGGATTACCCGCGATGAACCCGATCTGAAACAGGCACGCGAAGCTGCGTGGAGAATTGTCAACGACGCAAAGCGTGCCACGGAAATCATCAACCGGGTCCACCTGCTGTTCAAGAAGGGCACTCCGCAACGGGAGTTGGTTGACGTAAACGAAGTTGCTCGAGAGATGATCGTCCTCCTGGCGGACGAGGCATCGCGGCACTCGATATCGGTCCGAACAGAGTTGGCCGAAGATCTTCCGCATGTCATAGGAGATCGCGTGCAATTACAGCAGGTGCTGATGAACCTTATTGTGAACGGCGTCGATGCGATGCACGACGTGGATGGGCCACGTGAGCTAATCATCAAGTCGCAGCCAGCCGAAAACCAGGAACTGCTGCTGTCGGTCAGCGACACCGGCGTGGGACTGCCCCAGCACCAGGCAGATCAGATCTTTAACGCCTTCTTTACCACCAAGACTCACGGCACCGGCATGGGACTTCGCATCAGCCGCTCGATTATCGAATCGCATGGCGGTCGCTTGTGGGCCGTCGACAACTCTCCGCGCGGCGCAAGTTTTTGTTTCACCCTACCCACCAAAGCCGAGGCAGATGAATGACACACGAAGTCGCCCTGCAGGTGTTCGTGATTCATGAGGTTGCCACCGTGCGTGAGGCCGCCAAGGGGGCAAGGCAGCGATGAACTGAATGATCGGGCCGCTTTTGTAGGTTCGTAGGTTCGCCGCGTGAGGGCGACCGGGCAAAGGGCGACCACGCAAAAGGATCCCTAATCATGGTGCGAAGCGAATCAGCGTTCACGCGCTTGCCGGACAAGCGCTGGGATTCTGGTAGGGATGTTCGGATCGCCCGCTCCGTTGCGTGCCCTCTCTTCACGGAATATCCATGGCAAAAAACCTGATCGGCAGCAGGCGTCGCGCGCGAGTTTTCCTCAGGTCGCGGGAATTCTGCCTGTTCATTGCCGGGGTCGGAAAGTACAATCCGGGGGGGCGAGGAAGACCTTGTGAACGATTTGATCGTTGCAGTGGGAAGCGCGCGTAAGCCGAAACTTGCGGCGGTTCGCGAAGCGGTCGCAGCGCTGGCGGATACTTTGGCTGCCG
>DATLKS010000510.1:0-2634 GCA_035538255.1 Terriglobales bacterium | reverse complement strand
TGGATCGGTTTAGTAAATGGAGCATCGTCAGGAGCCGGTTCGACCCTGGTGATTTGATAACCGAATTTGCGGTAGTAATACAGAAGCTTCTGCCGCAGGCTGCCAGTGCTTAAGGTCATTGTGGTGCATTCGCGCTCGCGGCAATAATTCTCGGCCGCCTCGAGCAGCCGCCGACCGATTCCGGAGCGCTGCAGCGCCGGGTCAACAGCTAGCATTCCGAAGTAGCCGCTTGTTCCTTTAATGCGTACCTGGACTGCACCGAAAACTGTTTCGCCCTCACGCGCAACCAGGAAAGTGCTGCTCTCCATCAATCGCGAGATTTCTGCGGCTGAAGTTCGTTCACCAGCCCGAAAATTACTTTCTATTTGGAATGCAGCATTGACGATGGCAGCGATCTCCGCCACTTCGCGCTGCGTAGCTCGGCAAATGGTCAGCATTACGAACCGATTCGCAAACTACGGGATTGGATTCGCATTACGTGAAAATTTCGCGCCTCAGGCCACGGGGAACAGTCGGCGATTAAAGTAGGTTCTATTCACAACGATGGTTTCGCGCTCGCTTCTGTGAATCTGCTCTGCTTGCTTCAATGCTACTTCGTTAGCAGACCATATGCCGTGAGCTGGTCTCCTCCGCCGACATAGACTTTTCCGTTCACGACTGTCGGAACCGTGAATTTGACGAGCGCTCCCGCCTGGTCGCGGTCCGCTATTTGCATGCTGTTGTACAACTCACGAGAAAGATCGTTAGCGTCATACGCACGCAGAAGGGCGGCATCGCTTAACTGGTGATCCACTTGCAAGGTCCACACGATCGCGTTTGAATTCCCATTCGCGGAGATCACTGGAGTGCTGCCGGGATAACCGAGGACCTGGCCGGTGTCCGAAGCCAGCGCCAAATGTCCGGCGTTGACGTTGTAACATTTTAAACTGTCGCCTACCGCGCTCACGTATAGCTTGTTCTGCCAAACCGCGGGTGTGCTGAATATTCCACCAGCGAGTTGAATGGTCTGCAGGATCTGGCTGTCGTCTCCGGCGTGGTAGCGGCCCATATTGTCACGATCAATGACATATAACTTGCCTTCTTTATTGCTGGCCAGCAGCAGATGACGCGGACTGCCCGCTTGATCTGGGAGCAATACCACCCCGCCGGCGCCGAGGTCATGATCGAGTTGATTGAGCGTTTGCTGATCGAACGGCGTGAAGTAATCCACCACATTGAAACTATTACCCGAGGGCTGCAGCTTCAGCGCAGTATCACCGTAATCGCGCCCACCGCTTGCCGCGTCAAAGTCTCCATTCGCGACTTGCACGTAAATGTTGCCCGCACTGTCCGCGGCCGGACCTCCACCAGATTGCCACACGCTTCCACCCGCTCCGTCAGCATCCGGAGCGTAAGCAATTACCTGCTTTAGGCTCGTGGTGTCGTAACCGAGGATCCAGCCATTGAAAGGATCGAAGTCGCCGTGCGATGCGAAGGCGATGTAGACAGTATGTCCGAGGAGTAACAATCCGGCCCGCTGCAGATTGATCAGAGGATCGAAAACCACGTTCCCATTACCATCATTTCTTACTCCCGCTCCGGGGACCGACGCGTCGATGCTCGCCGGACCGCCAAACTTCTCTGCGCCGGTGGAGATATCGAGCGCATGCAGGCGCTGCACAAAATTGCCGTTCTCCTTGGTTTTGGCGACCACGTAAAGAGTGTTACTCGCGAGGTCAATCACCGGTGTTCCAGTAATCCCGATTTCCGGAGAGATGTCTTCATACGGCTGGGGGAAATCATCGCTGGAAACGGTCGTGATCCCGGCGGCGGGATTGATGAAGCTGCGCTGCCAGAGAGGAGTCGTAGTCTTGCCATCAGCGTCGAACGCATAGACGCTGTCGTGCTGCGTCGCTACATAGGCGACGTTATACGTTCCCTTTCCAGGAATTGATACGCCAGCCACATAGAGCGGCTCAGCATAAAGCTGACCGTCCACGGGAAATGAGAACAGCTTCCCAAATTGATTGGAGTTTACGTTTGCCGGCGTGAGTATGCTTTCGTTCAGATTTGCTCCCGTGCGTGCGACATCGTAGTGGTGAGTGACGATACTCACCTGCGGACCTGGGCCGGGCGGCGGTCCCGGAACGGGAGGAGGATCAGGAGTTCCTCCGTGTCCCGGTGAGGATCCTCCGCTGCATCCTGAGATCAGCAGAGAAAGGCAAACCATGGTTGCAAGTGGGACGAAACGGCGTAGCAGAGTGAGGCCGTACATTGCGTTACTCCAAGTTCTTGTCTTTTTGGAGTAACCAGCGCTGTTCTGAGTTGCACGTCAAAGCACCAGGTAAACACCACGAATTCCGTGGAATATTTGTGCGCCACGTAGGCGCGCGGGCAGCCCTCTTTTAAATATCGTGACTTCTTTCTCGTTGGAGATTCGCTTACTCGACCACCAACCATCTCCACTTCTGCTTGGCCATCGCAGCCGCCATGTGGATTAATGCAAGGTCAATTGAGTGCTATCGGGGTTTTTCGCCGACTGACGTACAGTCCGGTTGCCGAGAAGCGTTCGTGATTCGTGTATCGTGGGCAGCAGAGTCCAGCTCAGGGTAGGCTGTCGAAAAAGAGATAGACCGAAGCAATGCGTCCGTTCCG
>DATLKS010000509.1:0-2384 GCA_035538255.1 Terriglobales bacterium | reverse complement strand
TGGCGGTTATTTGGTGGCTGCCGCGCGAGCTCTTTTCACAAACGCAGCCCTAAATCTGGACATTGCCGTAAACGCAGCCGAGGCCGGCTGTGCTACGCGTATCAGCCGGAGTTGCTGCCTTTTTAGCTTTGCTAATACACCTTCGTTCGGATGTGGACTCCGCATCGCCCCTAATGCGCGGCTCGATGACGGCCAACTTGACTGCATTATTGCGGACGCTATGAGTACGCGAAGGCTCGTAAGAGCGGCAATTTCGCTCCTGAGAGGCACACATCTGCAGCTGAAAGAGGTGCATTCGATACGCGCCGAGACGCTGCGCATTGAGAGCGATCCGCCCAGTGCGGTCTATGCCGACGGAGAGTTTGTATGTGAAACGCCTGTGCAAGTGCGCATCTCGCCGCGTGCACTGCGCGTCTTACGGCCCGATTAGGCAGATATCGAGGCAATGCCGATCATCTCGCGGCGCAGTTCGTCACTCATTTGCGGCATTCCGCCGGCCTGCGACGCTACCCATGAAGCCCATCGATTCGCCACCTCTAGCGTCTTCTTCAGACTCATTCCAGCGAGTAAACAGTGTGTTGCTGCAGCGCCAAAGGCGTCTCCAGCGCCGATGGTATCGCACACGCGCACGGTAAAGCCGGGATGCTCGACGATCTCAGAGGCATTTGTGGCGATTGCGCCACGCTCTCCGCGCGTCACTAACACCACCTTGAGATCAAATTTCTCCAATAATCCGCGAAGCAAGGCCGGTACGGAGTCGCCTTGAAGATCCAATAGCGCCGCAACCTGTGGCAACTCGAGATCATTGAGTTTCAAAATTGTCGCCCGATGCAGAGAGGACTCGATCACTTCGCGCGAGTAAAACGGCTTTCTCAGGTTGATGTCGAATACTCTCAGGCACTCTGGCCGCGTCTTTTCGAGAAATTTAAGAATGGTTGATCGGGATTTGGGTGTGCGTTGCGCCAGGCTGCCAAAGCAAGCCGCATCACATGAGCGCGCCACCTCGTCCCATTGTGCGGACCACTCCAATGCATCCCAGGCTGCCGGCTGCTTGATCTCAAACTCCGGCTGACCATTTTGGAACTTAACGTCCACTGTACCGGTAGGCAGCTCAGGATCGATCTGAATCGCAATCGTGTCCAGCCCGCGGCGGTCTAATTCGAGTCGGATCTCGTTGCCCAGCTCATCATTTCCCACTCGGGAAGCGATCACCGCGTGATTCCCGAGCAGCGATGCAATGTACGCAGAGTTCAGCGGAGCCCCGCCCAGATGCTTGCCGGAAGGCAGCACGTCCCAGAGGGCTTCACCGAGTCCCACGATTATGTATGGATCGGGCACGTCTTCGTGAATCGGAATGTTACTCCTTTCATAAAAACCGACGTCCCGCTAGATAAACGAATATCAAGGACTGAGGCAGATTTTGCCTCGGGGAGTGAGCCATTGTTCCCGTTCAGCCCATGATCTTTGGCTAACGAACAAAATGGAAGTTGACGCCGAGAAAGAGCATCTTCTAATGTCCTCCACAAAATCAACCATCGATCAGGTCAGGGGAAACTTCGATGGTCCAGCATCTGCTTACTCGCCGCGAGGTGTCGGCCAGACTTCTCTCGGCAGCTTCTGTACTTGCCCTCTCTGGACCAATGGAGGCGGGCAACCATGCTCCTGCGACGGACGATAACGGTGTAGCCCGAAACTGCGAATGCATTCACCAGGAAGTGGTCATTAAGGCGAGCCGAGCGAAAATTTATCGCGCGCTCACCGACACCCACCAGTTCAAGACTGTCACTGAACTCAGCCTTTCGGGAGCTTTCACCAACATCAGCCCGGAAGTTGGCGGAGTTTTTTCTCTATTTGGCGGGCTCATTGTCGGGAGGCACATCGAGATGGTACCGAATGAGCGACTCGTATAGGCGTGGCGCGAGAAAAGCTGGCAGCCAGGAGTCTATTCAGTCGTGAAATTTGAATTGAATGATGATGGCTCCAATACCAAGCTTGTCTTCGACCACACAGGCTTTCCCCAAGGCGCCGCCGAGCATCTGGCGATTGGCTGGAAGTCGCACTACTGGGAACCGCTGCAGAAGTATTTAGCGTGAGGCGCTGTGTCGCTTCCAGATAGCTTCGCCCTATAATATTTTCTCTGTAGTCTCTATGCGCGCCACTCTCGCCGCAATACTGCCCGCTACATTTCCTATCAAGCAGAAAGGCTACATTTCTATCGGGTTCAACAATGAGTGCTGATATCTTCAAATAGTAGAACGGAATTAGATCTTCTTTTCCGCGAGTCATTACGTCGGAATGGTTTCAGGAGGAGCCATCGTTGGCGTCGTCCCCACACTCTCTTAGCCAATTAGCCGAGCAGTGTCAGGCAGATGGCCTTTCAGCAG
>DATLKS010000508.1:0-1559 GCA_035538255.1 Terriglobales bacterium | reverse complement strand
AACCAGCGTAATCTTCAGTGCGCGGTGAAGAGACATGTGCGGCAGTACGAAGCTCCAGCCGGTGACACCGGTGCCGAAGACGAGCGAGTATCCTAGCAACACCCATCCCACGCGTTCGGGCCTGTCGGCGAAAAGTCCTGCCAGAAACTGACTCCCCTGCGATCGCTGTGTAAGCAGGAAGATCAGCGTTGGCCCCAGCCACAAACCAACAATTGAGTTCACACAGAGCCAGATGGGCGCCAGGCGTTGCAGCGATGGTTCGCGAAGCGCACGATAAAAGCCGGAGATGGCTTCCTTTGTGCCGTGGCCGCGGCTCCCGACGGCGCCAAGGAACAGAAGCCCTGCACACAGAACGTAAACCGAGGCCACGGCCGCGAATGCACCCCGATTCAGCAAACGCCAAAGCTGAGCTGCGATGAGCCCACCCAGAGCAAGCCCAGCCAGAAGTGATAGCTCGAAATAGCTCATCACTCGGGCACGCAAAGAAGGACTTCCATCCGTAACATCGGTCAGATGAGCAAGAAGCGAGGGAGCAACGCCTGCCGCTCCCACTCCCTCGAGCGTCCTGCTCAGAAAGAAGATCCCCGTCCTCCCACTGATTCCGAATAGTTGCGTAGCGACCGCACCGAGTAATGCGCCACCAGTCATCAACGCACGAGGGGCAACTGCGTCGGACGCCAGTCCAAGGGGTACGGCCCCGACCAACTCAGCTCCGAACGAGATCGCGCCCAGGGTTCCGACGAGAGCCGCATTAACTCGAAATCCGCGATTGGCCAGATCCGCCAGATATAAACCAACCAACACTCCGCTCGCGCTACCGGCGATTCGCATCAGAGCGTTGCCAACAATCACGAGAGCAAGACGACGGTGAGATGAAACCGCAACTCTGAAGTTTTGCACCGCAACATTCGTCATTTTCGAGATGGACACAATAGAAACCACTTTGCGTTGGAGTTCCGATTCAGGTGCACTAACGTCGCCGATTTGGTCAGATCCCTAGTCTATTCGTAAGGAACCGATGCAAACGTTCGCTATAGCCCACCGGAACCTCGAACACCCGATCGTCACCGACAATGCGAAGGGTTTTGCGGGTGCTGTCGAGCAGAACGCTGCAGCGGCGGCAGCCTCGAAGATGTTCTTCGATTTCGGCGCGAAGCCGTGGATCGATATCTTCATCGATGTAGTTGGACAATTCTTTCAATACTTGGGCGCAAGTTACCATGGCTTGCTTTCTACCTTTTAAGAACGGCAGCCTGTCACTCCAGCGCTTTCCGAAGACAGGCGCCAGTTGTTCCCGCATCTGCAGCCGCGCTCTATGCAACTGCGTCTTGACAGCTGGCGTGGAAAGACTGAGAACCTTCCCTGTTTCCGTTACGCTCAGATGCTGCACATCTCGCAAGACGAAAATTCCCCGATATTTCGGCGGCAAACTATCCAGAGCCTTCTGCACCGCAATTCTAATCTCCCTCTTGTCGAACGCCTCCGACGGGACATCACGCCAGTCGGCGAATTGCCGGGGCATGAAACCGCTCTCTTCCCCTTCATCGGTCTCGTCTTCG
>DATLKS010000507.1:0-1649 GCA_035538255.1 Terriglobales bacterium | reverse complement strand
GAGCGCGTTGGCCGTGCTAGCTTTCTCTGCGGAAATCACGCGGCTCCCGGGCCATTGATCCGACCTCGTGGAACCACTGAACACGACGGCGCAGACGACTCCGTCGCGGTTGACGATCGCAGCCCACTCCTGATTGCCCATGCCGGTGTTCTTCGATGCACCCTGCTTGACCACACTCTGAACCACCTGCTTGAGATGTGCTGCATCGGGAAGTCCCGAGCAGTCGGGCTTGCTTTGCGCAATGAGCGACAAGCGTGAGGAGAAGACTAGCAGTGCGGCCGACATTCGAAGAGTCCTAAGAAGAGTGCTTGTCATCAGAGCTGCTCCTTATAAAGGTCATTGCAACTGGCGGAGATAGGCCACAAGCTCGGTGAGTTGTTCGCCGGTAAATTGTGTCAGGTCCGGCATCTCGGTGCCGGGCTTGAGAGACTGTGCGTGGGTGATCCATGCTTCAAGATAGGCGTCGTTGTTTTGATATACATTTGCGGCGATCATCTGCCTGCTGCCGATATGCGTGAGGTCCGGGGCAACCCGGCCGCCGGCGATCGTTCCGCGAATGGTGTGGCACATGGAACACGGCCCGGAGAGGAAGATCCGCTGTCCTTCCTTTGCTGCCGGTGCTGATGGCTCGACGCTCTCCTTCAGTTGACCCTGTTTCCACAGTTCGTATTCATCGGGCTCCTGGGCAACCGCCAGCATGCGCATCTTGGCATGTTGCGCGCCGCAATATTCGGCACATTGACCCTTGTATTCACCCGGTGCCGACGCTTCGATGCGGATGAAATTTGGCTGACCGGGGATAAGGTCGACCTTCCCGTGAAGAGCGGGCACCCAGAAGGAGTGCATCACGTCGGCGGTCTCGACCTCGATGTTCACCGATCGACCAGTTGGAAGGTGAAGCTCATTTGCGGTCGTGAAGCCTTGAGAAGGATCGTCGTTGAGGTACTGGATCTCCCACCACCACTGGTGGCCGATAATGCGAATCTCCGGCTTCATCATCATTGCCATTTGCCGCTGGTTCATGCCGCCATGCATACCGTGAATCGGAAAGTCGCGAAGGAGCCCGAGCCCGAGAACGAACAGAATCGTAAGCACGATCAGCGGGATGGCGATGCCGCCGATGGCAATCCACATCTGACCTCCACCTGCATCGATGGGGGCATGTTCGGCGAGAGTACCGCGTCGCTTGTAAAAGGCGAAGGCAAGCAGAGCCCACATGACAATGATGATGAAGAGAAACAGAATCGTCATGAACCAGGCGAGATTCGCGATGCTGTGCGCGGCTGGTCCGTGTGTGTTGAACGTGGAATCTGCGTATCGGCAGCCGGAGATGGCCAGGAGGGCAGCAGTTGAGAATCCGCAGGTGCACCGGGACGACATCACTGCTCTCCCGCGGTTCGCGTCACCGTTCCGTGATCGGTGGGTTGGTTCTGTTGAGGATTCGGAACCTGCTCTTCGGTTGGCTCCACAGGCGGATCAGGCTCGTTCGCTGTGCCCATCGATTTGATGTAAGCAACGAGTTCCCAAATCTGCTGGTGAGGGATCTTTGTACCCCACGCGGGCATGCCATGCGAGCGGCCGTGCGCGATGGTGTCGAAGATCTGATCATCGCGGTTTCCATAGAGCCATACCGGATCGCGAAGGCTCGG
>DATLKS010000506.1:0-3938 GCA_035538255.1 Terriglobales bacterium | reverse complement strand
TCAAACGAGACCCAAACGGAAGTTTCTGTTCCAGCGAAGAGGAGGCCTTTGTGCAAAGGATCTTCGCGCACGGTGTTCACTGCGGCGTTCTCCGGCAAGCCGCTAGTGATCTTCTGCCAGGTCTTTCCTCCATCGTGCGTGCGGTAGATGTATGGATGCAGGTCATCCAGCCGGAAGCGGTTCACTGCCGCATACGCGGTCTGCGCATCGAAATGTCCGGCATCGAGCTGCGCTACCTTGCTCCAGGGCGTGAGGTCTGAAGGAGTGACGTTCTGCCAATTCTTGCCGTCATGTGTAACGTGAATGAGGCCATCATCGGTTCCAGCCCATATGAGATTCGCGTCCAGCGGCGAAGGAGCAATGCTGTAGATCACGCCGCGATGTTTGCCCTTCTGTGAATCCGAATCGGCAAAGATGCCGAGGCTCTGCGGGGTTCCCGGATCGGGACGTGTGAGATCCTGCGAAATCTGCTCCCAACTCTTGCCGCCGTTTGTAGTCTTGAACATTACATTGACTCCTAGCAGCAGCAAGTGCGGGTCTCTCTTTGAGAAGATCAGCGGCATAGTGCGATTGGTGCGAAACTCGCCGAGCAGGAAAGGTGTTACGTCCTCGACTTGGCCAGTATCGTGATGGAAGCGTGAGACCTTGAAGCGCGGGCCACCGTAGATAATGTTGGAATCGAGGGGATCTGGCGCGACGTATGAGTACTCATCAGCTCCCACCGGATGCCAGTCGCGAAATGTGATCTCGCCATCATTGCCTCGGCTCAACACGCCGGCTGACCCGCTCTCTTGTTGTCCGCCGTAGACCCAATACGGATGCTGATCGTCGGTGATCACGTGGTAGAACTGCGCGGTTGGCTGGTTGTACCACGAGCTCCATGTACGGCCGCTGTTGACTGTAATCGTTGCTCCCTGATCGACTCCCAGCAGGATGATGTCCGGATTTTTCGGATTGATCCAGATGGTGTGATAGTCATCTCCGCCCGGAGCGCCCTTCCATGCTGTGAAGCTCTGGCCGCCATCGGTGGACTTGTATGTGGAAGTATTGGCAACGTAGATGGTGTTCTCGTCTTGTGGCGAGACACGCACCCAGGCGAAATCTGAGCCGCGTCCCCAGACGCGCTGTTCGTTGTTGACCATCCGCCAGCTCTCGCCCGCATCGTCCGAGCGGTAAACTCCGCCTTTTGTCGGCGCGTCGACCATGGCGTACATACGGCGTGGATTGCTCGGGGAAATGCCGATGCCGATGCGGCCCAATTTGTCGTGTTCCCAATCCGGGAGACCGCCTGTGAGCTGCGCCCAATGATCGCCTCCATCCATTGATTTGTACAGCCCACTACCGGGAGCGTTGTATGAGTCGCCCGCAGTCCATGGTCCACGCCTCGAGGCCCACATGTCGGCATAGATCGTCCGTGGATTCGTAGGATCGAAGGCGAGATCGATCGCGCCGGTGTTCTCGTCCTTATAAAGGGCCTTCTGAAACGTCTGTCCCCCATCGGTTGACCGAAACACGCCACGCTCTGCGTTGGGACCATAAGGATGTCCGAGCACGGCCACATAGATACGGTTTGGGTCGCGGGGATCGACCAAAATCGATCCGATCTGTTGTCCATCGCGGAGGCCCAGATGCGTCCAGGTCTTGCCGCCGTCGGTTGACTTGTAAATGCCGTCTCCGGTGGAGAGATCCGGGCGTCGCAATCCTTCGCCGCTGCCGACATAAATAATGTTTGGATCCGAAGGCGCAAGGGCAATAGCGCCGATCGATCCGGTCGGCTGTCCATCGAAGATGGGATTCCATGTGCGGCCATAGTCATCGGTCTTCCAAACCCCGCCGTTGTTCGGCGCCATAAAGAAGACATTTGGCTGATCGGCGATGCCGGCAATGGCAACCGTGCGTCCAGCCCGAAATGGGCCAATGCATCGCCATCGGAGTTCGTTAAAAGGAACCGCAGCGTCTTGGGCAATGAGGGTGACCGAACAGAGAGCGAGAATGACCGCACAACCGCATCGACGTATTGACATTATTTACTTCCTCTTTCGAGAAGTTACAGAGGATAAACGTTCGCGAGCGCAAGCGAAAGAGCAGAAGGTGGATTCGGCCGGAGTGTCAGCAGTTTGATACAGAATCCCGGGAAGCAGAAGCGGCAATCTGTTGTATTCAGTGTGTTGCTCTTGTGGGGTAGAATCCGGCCTTTATGTCCTACTGTCCACAATGCGGAAGCAATGTTGCCCAATCCGCCCGTTTTTGCGCCTCCTGCGGAGCGCCAAACACCTCCGATGTCCAAGTCACTCTTGACCAAAGCCCATCTTCATCAGCACAGCCTGCATCTTCTTCTTCATCAGCGAGCCGGATTTCATCAACATCAATTCGCGCTGAGAGTGGACGCATCCTTCCCGGGACTCTGCTCGCAGACCGCTACCGCATCGTTGCACTCATCGGACGCGGTGGCATGGGCGAAGTTTATCGGGCCGAGGACCTCAAACTCGATCAAGACGTGGCGCTGAAGTTCCTGCCCGAGAAACTCGTGCAGGATGGCGCTGCACTTGCGCGATTCCATCGCGAGGTCCGTATTGCCCGCGAGATCTCTCATGCAAACGTCTGCCGGGTCTTCGACATTGGTGAAGCCAACGGCGTTCCCTTTATCAGCATGGAGTACGTCGATGGAGAAGATCTCGCAACGCTGCTGCGCCGCATCGGTCGTTTGCCCCAGGACAAAGCTGTCGAGCTTGCGCGACAGTTATGCGCTGGCATTGCGGCTGCACATGATCACGGAGTTCTGCATCGCGATCTCAAGCCCGCGAACGTAATGCTCGATGATCGGGGCAAAATCCGCATCATGGATTTTGGCCTCGCTGGCGTCGCAAGCGATATTCAGGGTTCTGAAATCAGTTCCGGAACGCCAGCTTACATGGCGCCGGAGCAACTCGCCGGCAAAGAAGTAACAATGCGGAGCGACATTTATTCCCTCGGCCTCGTACTTTACGAGATCTTTACCGGAAAGTGTGCTTTCGAAGGGAAAACCGTTGCGGATATGATCCGGCAGCGTGGGGAAAGTTCGCCCAGCAATCCGAGCGACGTGGTGCGCGATCTAGATCCTCTCGTGGTCCGCGTGATCCAGCGATGCCTCGAGGGCGATCCGCAGAAGCGTCCCGAAACGGCACTCAAGGTCGCGGCTGCGCTTCCCGGAGGAGATCCTCTGGCAGCCGCGCTCGCGGCAGGCGAGACTCCATCCCCGCAGATGGTCGCCGCAGCCGGAGGTGAGCAGGCGCTTTCGGCATGTATCGCGTGGACGCTTCTTGCGAGCCTTGCAGCAGTTTTCCTCGCGGTGCTTTGGGTCGCCCACTACTCCACAGACCTCGGACTCTATCCAATCGACAAGAGTCCCGAAGTACTTGAAGACCGTGCTGTGGAGATCGTAGCGAAGGCGGGATATGCGCCGGCAGTCGATCGTGTTTGGTGGTTTGATCGGAATTACGAGTATCTCCTCTATCGCAACGTTAACCGAATACCCGCGCCGCACGGACAGCCTATTACGGGATCGAATCCAGGCGCGGTGAATTTCTTGTATCGCCAGAGTCCGGAACCTCTGGTGCCGCACAATGCTGGAGCAAGAGTCCAATTCATCGATCCCGCGCCCGTAACCTCCGGGATGGTGAATTTAGTTCTCGACTCACTTGGACGATTGACTGCGTTTTACGCCGTTCCGTCACAAAATGAAGTTCCCACAGCGGGACAGGAGCCACAGTGGCAGCACCTCTTCCAGGCTGCCGGACTTGACCTGAGCCGCTTCAAACCTGCGGCCCCACGTTGGCTTCCGCCGGAACCCTTCGATGTCGAACGCGGCTGGGAGGGCGCCTTTGCCGGCGATAAAACGCCAATCCAGGTTCTTGCAGCCTCGTACCACGGCAAGCCTGTTGTGTTCTCTGTAATTACTC
>DATLKS010000505.1:0-5665 GCA_035538255.1 Terriglobales bacterium | reverse complement strand
TAGCGTAGAGAAAATTCCACCGTTCATCATCCATGCGCTTTGCCACACCGGCAGGAGTGGCGACAACATAGGTAATGTACCAGCGAAAGTCTGAGACGGAATCATAAAGTTCGAGGATCAACTCGTCAGCGAAGCATTCCGGATCGGGGGGGCCGGGCACCGCGTCGAAATGTTCGAAATTGAAGCGAATCACGCGTACGCGGCCGAGGTCATCCGAAACCGGAGCCTCCTCCGCCTTCTTCTGCGCCTGCGTCACGCCGACGAATTTGTGATCAAAACGGCCCTGCATGCGCGCGTCAGGCGGAGCGTAGTCTTCAAGAGAGTCCCTCTTGTTGGAGAATGCGAGGCGGAGAACCGAATAGAAGGCCAGGCCTAGCAGGACGAACAGCAGCAGTTCAAAATGGGAATTCATAACCGCGGCATCGGCTAATGGCCGTCTTTGTACACTACTCCGCCTTTCATCACGAAGCTGACATGCTGGGTTGCGGAAATGTCCTGGAGCGGATTGCCCTCGACGGCGATTACATCGGCGAAGTAGCCCGGTTTGAGAGAACCGATCTGTCCTTCCCACCCGAGAAGCTTTGCTCCATTGATGAGATCGGCCTGAAGTGCGGCGAGCGGCGACATGCCATATTTCACCATCAGCACGAATTCACGCCCTTGAGTGCCGTGCGGGAAGGGTCCTACGTCAGATCCGACCGCCATGGGAACACCGGCAGCAAGTTGCTTTCGGAACTCCTGAGCATGGAAGTCGAGTATGGCGCGCTCACGCTGTGCGCCCGCAGGAGTAGCCGCATGATCGCCAAAGTATTCGATGATCGTGAAAGTTGGGACGGCAGGAATCTGCTTCTCGCGCATCAGCTTCATGGTTTGCTCGCTGAGCTGAAATGCATGGTCCACCGATGCCACTCCAGCCTCGACCGCATACAGGGTTCCCGGCTCACCGGTTGCATGTACGGCAACCCGCTTTCCCACGCGCGCAGCTTCCTGAACGGCGGCAGTTAATTCCGCTTCGCTGTATTGATAAGGAGTTGAGAATTTCCCGTTTTGAAGCGAGTCAGTCCCAGTTTCATAGATCTTGATGAAATCCGCTCCCTCTTTCAACTGCTCGCGAATCGCGCTCATGAGCTCTTGCGCATTGTTCGCATAAGTAGCATTGCTGAGCACATGCTGCGCGGGGTTGTAGCCTTTTGCATCTTCGTGCCCACCGAGAATATCGATCGCGTTGCCGCTGATGCGCAGCCGCGGCCCTGGGATCAACCCTGCATTAATGGCATTGCGGACTGCCGTATCTGCCGAACCTGCGCCTTCGGTACCCATATCGCGCTCGGCGGTGAAGCCCGCCATGAGGTCGTCGCGCGCAGCTAGAGTAGCGTTGATCGTGCGCTGCGGAACTGACTCCTGTACCGTCTGCAGGTCTTCGGCGCCGGGATGGAGGAAAAGATGAACGTGCGCGTCGATCATGCCGGGCATCAGCGTCGCGTCGCCGAGATCGATTACCTGAGCTCCCGCCGGATGCGATACCGCGCTTCCTGCTTCACGAATGCGCTCGCCTTCCACCAGCACCTCGCCCGGCTGGATAATTCGGCCGGACTCGATTTCCAGAAGCCGTGTCGCATGGAGAACTATTGGCTTGGTCCCGTTTTGCGCTTGCAACCGGGCAGAGAAGGTTATGGACAATAGGAGAAGGGGTACAGCAAAGTTCCTCTTTCGAAGCATAAGCAAGACAAATCCTCGGTCGGATTTCCGAATTCGAAATCTTAATTGTTTCTTAATGCAAGCAAAAAATTTCCGCTGCTCAAAGATGACTGCTTTACAAACCCGTTCCGTGCGGCGCCTTCTTCGTTGAAGGGAAATTCTTGCGCAGCGTATGCAGGCTGCTCGGAATCACCGTTGGTAACCAAACGAAAGTTCATGGCCCGGTCGGAAATGAGCTGACCTGTAGTAGATTTCATTCATGAAGACCTGCCCCGCAATCAATCCTCCCGAAATGGCACAGTCGCATTCCGCTTTAACCAGCAAGTATCGAGTGAATCACACCGTCTTCTCGAGTTTGGCTATCGCGCTGTTCGTGGCGGTCGCCGCTGCGTCGAGCTTCGCGCAATACGGTCTCACTTGTGCGTCCGAAGATGGCCATCGGCATTATTGCGCAGCCGATACTCGCGCCGGCGTCAGCTTGCAGCGGCAGCGAAGCAAATCGGCCTGCATGCAAGGCAAGACCTGGGGATTCGATCAGCAGGGAGTCTGGGTTGATCGCGGATGCCGTGCAGATTTTCTCGTTAACGCTCCTCAGGTAGCGGAGAGCCATGAGCGCGATCGTGACCATGATCGCGACCGAGACCATGCCCGCGACGGCGAGCGTGACCGTGGAGGTGATCACGACCGGGAGCATGATCGTGATGGAGATCGGAATAATTATCGCGATGCAGGTGGGGATGGTTATCGGGATGCCGATTGGGATGGTAACCGCGATCGCGATGACCATGACCATGACCGCGGTCGGGACCGCGAGGACCGCCGCCAAGAAACGATGCAGCTCACCTGCGCCTCAGAAGATGGTGGTAGACATTATTGCGACAGCGACATACAAGGTGAAGCCCTCATGCTCAGACAGCGCAGCGGATCACCTTGCCGTCAAGGTTATAGCTGGGGCAACGATCGTCGCGGCATTTGGGTAGATCACGGCTGCCGAGCCGACTTCCAGTTAAAGGGATGGCGCAAAGCAGCGGTCGACAGTAACTACGCGCCCGCATATGTTGGCACTTTTAGATGTTCCTCCGACTTCGGGACGCGCCAATACTGCGCGGTTGACACCCGGAACAGAGTGAAAATTGCCCGGCAGATCAGCGAATCGTCCTGCAGACTCGGCTACAGCTGGGGATATGACAGCAACGGAGTGTGGGTAGATCACGGCTGTCGCGCTGAGTTCGAAATTGGGAATTATCGGTAAACTACTGGAAGCTCCCGAGCAGAAATCGGGAGCCTTCCGGCTATGCGCTCGCTGCTTCTGATCCTAACGGCAGGAAGTACTGCGTTCCGCGGATCGGCTCCGATAACCGCCGCAATAATTCCTGAAGATCCTGGTGACGCTCGACGAAGTCGATATTGTTGGTGTTCACGACCAGCAGATCCGATGCAGTGTAGTGAAAAAAGAAGTGCTCGTAGGCTTTGACGATCTCTTCGATGTAGTCATCACTCACCGCCTTCTCTCCCGGAGCATTCTTGCGCCGTAGCCGCTTTTTCAGTACTTCCGGGCTGGCTTGCAAATAAATCACCAGGTCGGGCGTGGGTAACTGTTCGCGGAAGTAGTTGTAGTAGCGGTTATACAGCGCCAGTTCGCCATCGTTGAGATTGATGCAGGCGAATAACTTGTCCTTCTCGAAGATGTAGTCACAAACGACCGCCTTGTGTGAATCGCCATCAAGCGCCCGCAACTGCTCGAAACGCGCGATCAGGAAGGCAAACTGTGCCTGAAAAGCCGCGCCAGGTTCTCCGTCGTAAAAGGCTGAGAGAAACGGATTGTCCTCAGGCTCGGTGATTCGTTGCGCGTGCAGGCGGTCGGCGATGATGCCGGAAAGAGTGCTCTTGCCTACGCGTATGGGACCTTCCAGAGCGATGTACCGGGGGGGATCGAAGAGCTTGGCCATAAAACCGGGTTCTGCTTCGGAGCATAGCTCGTAGGTGGAGACGAGACAACGCCAAAGTTTTCCACCGAGCAAGAGCGAACACCAAGGTCACGGGGGAAACCAAGAGGTCACAAAAATACTCTCCGTGATCTTGGTGTTCGCTCTTTTCTGGTTCTCGTAAAATCAAAAAGAGTGCTCACGAAACTGGTAATCGCCGGCACGGCTGCCGGTGCCGGATGGCTCGCGTATAACTGCTATGCTCCCGGCTCGCAACTCTATGGAGCCACCATCACGCATTGCTCCAATCCAAAGCATCTCACGCTTACGTACGATGATGGGCCGAATGAGCCACACACGGAACGTCTGCTTGATGTTCTCGCACGTCACGAAATCAAAGCGACATTCTTTCTAATCGGCAAATTCGTACAGGCGCGTCCGAAAATAGCGAGAGCAATTGCCGAAGCCGGTCACCTGGTTGCAAACCATACTGCAAGTCATCCTAACTTGCTGTTTCTCTCCCGCTCGCGAGTCACCGAGCAACTCACGGATTGCTCTAAAGCCATTGCAGATGCCACCGGCATAGAGCCACGTTTCTTTCGTCCACCGTTTGGAGCGAGGCGCCCGGCGGTACTGAGCTGCAGCCGGGATTTAGGACTTACTCCGGTTATGTGGGATGTCACATGCTTTGATTGGCTACGAACCACCTCCGATTCTGTTGAGCGACACGCGCGCAATCGCATCGAGTGCGACCATTCTCGCGGACACATAATTCTGCTGCATGATGGCGGACATACCGGCATTGGAGCCGACCGGGCGCACTCCATCGAGGCCACGGAGCGGCTCATTCAACGCTATAAGGGCGCTTATCAGTTCCGCAGAATCGATGAGATATTTGCGATGCCGTAGGCACTGCCTCATCGCTCGAAGCCACCGCGCGGGTACTCCGGAGGCAACCCACTGGTAATCAGGTTTTTCCCCTTGATAAATAAGGACCTGGCTGGTTTAGGGCTTAGGATGAGTGTGATAACTTTAGCCCACACTGACCAGCCCCTGACGCAGGAGTGTGCCGAGGTGGGCTTCACGCTGGAAGAGCCGCCGCTGGATCGTGCATCGCGTCTTGCGTGATTAGAGTCTCGGAAGCTCACCACAGATATGGCTCTCGGTTTTGCGTTCAATAAGGCGAAGGTGCTCAGCGCTGCTGAGAAGTACGTGCAGCAAGGCAAGCTGGCTAACGCCATCGCCGAATATGAAAAAATACTGAAGCAGGACCCAAAGGACCTTACTGTCCTCAACACCATCGGCGATATGTACTCGCGGCTGGGGCAGTCGGATCGAGCCGCCGACTACTTCAGAAAAGTAGGCGACGCTTATGCGTCGGATGGCTTCGTTGTGAAAGCCATCGCGATGTACAAGAAGCTGACGAAGCTGGGCCCAGCCAGTCCGGAGTCTTTGATACGGCTCGCCGAGCTTTATACACAGCAAGGTCTCTACAACGACGCCCGCGCCCAGTACACAGCGATAGCCGATCAGTACCTGAAGAACAACGATCGCGAGAACGCTACCGGCATTTTGAAGAAGATGCTGGAGCTCGATCCGGACAATGCGGCGATGCAGGCCAAGGTCGCCGATCTCTATCACAAGTTGGGAAAGAACGAAGAAGCGCTGGGAATCTACTTCAGCTCGGCGCAGTCGCTACATCAGAGGGGCTCGATAGAAGCCGCCCAGCAAGCGCTGGATCATGTCCTGAAGCTCAATCCCAAGCATGCCGCTGCGCTTCAGCTCCGCGGCCAGATTGCCGCCGAATCGGGACACGCTGATACTGCGATACGCGATCTGGCCAAATTGCCCGATCTCGATTCTCATCCCGAGGCGCTGCGTTCACTTCTGCAAGCCTACATGGGTGCTGGGGAACTCGATAAAGCCGAACCTGTCCTGAAGAAATTGATTACGCTGCACAAGGATTCATCGGCGATTGGCTCCTACGCTGAAGCCCTGTTGAATGCAGACAAGGTCGAGAAGGCACTGAATATTTACGAACA
>DATLKS010000504.1:0-3711 GCA_035538255.1 Terriglobales bacterium | reverse complement strand
GGTTACCCAGTGAATGGCAACACTCGCTACTGGTCTGTCTGCTCGACTTTAACCAGGCGGGACTTTCACCCGCTGGACTGCAGTAAGAGGTTTGCTAACTCATCCTTAGTTCCTCCTCTTCCAAGCTTTTCCCAACGCGATAGGCGCGGTGGTTGCGATCGGCGTCGGCTGGGCTGCGGTGCGGGCAATTTTAGCGGTGCGTCCGGCTTCGCTGGTGAATTTCAGCGATATAAAGCTTGATCTGCGCGTCCTGGCGTTTACCTTCGGGGTGGCCATTGTCACCAGCGCGTTGTTCGGGCTGGCGCCGATGATTACCGTGAGGCGTCTGGACTTAGCTCAGAGCCTGAAAGAAACGAAACGCCCGGCTGGATGGACGGGGCGACACTGGAGCGGTCTTCTGGTGTCCACCGAAGTCGCTTTGGGCTTTGTGCTCCTGCTGGGAACCGGTCTGCTGATGCGGACCTTCGTGAACATCCTCCGCGTGGATCCGGGCTTCCGGGTAGAGAACGTTTTCACATTTCAGATCCCACCGCCCAGTTATGAGATGCTGCGGCAGTTGCAGCAAAATCTGAAGGCTCTGCCCGGCATCGAGTCCGCCTCAGCGGTTTCTCATATTCCGCTCGAGGATACTGCTAATTGGTATGACTATTACTGGAAAGAAGGCACACCGACTGAACAGCGGAGCACGGTTTACGCCGACCATCGCTCAATTTTGCCGGGATATTTCAGCACCATCGGTGCAAGACTGCTTCGTGGTCGCGATTTCACGGAATCAGATGACGCCGCGCACCAGCACGTGATCATCATCGACGATCTTCTCGTACACGAGCTGTGGCCCGACGGAGATGCGATCGGCAAGAAGCTCAACATCTCAGACTCTCCTGCCGGGCCTTATCAATTTCAGCGTGATTGGGCGGTAGTTGTAGGAATCGTAAGGCATATTCAGTGTCACTCGCTTACGGCGATCGTCAGGCCGCAGATTTGTGTGCCCTTTCAACTCGCGCCGCGACCCATGGCTATTGTGATTCGCACTGCGGGTGATATTTCCGGGCTGACTGCGTCCGCGCGCCGGCAGGTGGCCCTGCTGAACAAGAACATGCCGGTCTCACGGGTCGCGCCGTTGTCGGACTATGTCGAGCGGGCACGTTCGGAGAGCCGCTTTGCATCCTTACTTGCGATGTCGTTTTCTGCAGTCGCGCTTCTTCTTGCGTGCGTTGGCATTTATGGCGTGCTGTCGTATTCCGTGGCGCAACGCACCAGAGAAATCGGCATTCGCATGGCCATTGGGGCTCGACGCACTGACGTGATGACAATGGTGTTCGCCGATGGCTTCGCGGCTGTGCTAGTCGGGTTGACCGCTGGTTTCCTGCTGTCGTTCGTTCTGACGCCGCTGCTCGCGGGACTGTTGTTTGGTGTGAAACCATGGAACCCGGCGAATTACGCGGTGATCGTTGTAATTGTGTTGCTTGTAACTGGGCTTGCTTCATTTCTGCCGGCGCGGCGGGCGACGCAAATCGATCCGCTCATCGCACTTCGAAGTGGGTGAGTTCTCGTCCTGTAGAATGCGCAGCATGAAAAGAATTGTCCTGATCCTGTCGCTCTGCGCCTTTGTTCATCCGTTTGCACTATGCCAAACACCGTCTCAGAGCAAACCGCCGGAGTTCGATCATGCGACAGTGTATGTTCGTGACCTGCAGAAGAGCGCCGACTTCTATGACAAAGTCCTTGGGCTCGAGAGAATTCCTGAGCCGTTCCACGACGGCAGACACATCTGGTACCGCATCGGCGCCCACGATCAACTGCACGTGGTGTCGGGCGCAAACTCTGCCGAGGAGCATGACATCAACGTTCACCTTGCCTTCCGTCTAGCAGACGTTTCCGACTTCTCTTCGCGTCTCGACCGAATGGCAATCCCATATCGGAAAAGCATCCGCGGTGACGGCAGAACGGCATCGGTGCGCCCAGATGGGGTACACCAGATCTATTTTCAAGATCCCGACGGATACTGGATCGAAGTAAACGACGACAAGTTCTGAACCATTCGCCAGCCGACTCGTGCGGCACCGGGGATTCTGCCGTAGGCACTTCGTCGCGAAAAACTCGGAATATTCTGTTCCGAAAAAAAATTGCTCTAGCGGGGCGTCTTTCCCGCGACTTGAGCGGCTCGCGCCTTCACCATTCTCTTAATGAGTGCAACCGGCAGGGGCTTGTCGATAGGAAAGTGGATGGTGCCTTTGGTTGTGGAGAAATCTTCGAGTTCGCTCTTAAACTCTTCGATGATCGAGGCGGTAGGAAACAAACTGCAATGATTTGAAAACGCCGCGAACCAGACCAGCACTTTCTTATGTTTGAATGCTGGCATGCTATAGCTGATCGTCTCGGTAGCCTCTACTGGCAGAGCGGATCGGATCGCCGCACGCATTTTGTTCAACACGGTGCGCGCGGGTTCCGGAACCTTCGTAAGATACTCATCAACACTTTTCGGAGCACGAGTACTTTTCCCCACAGAAGCGCCCTTGCGGGTCTTCGATCTTGGCATGCGCGCGATTTTACGAAGACATGGAGCCTGAAGTCCACATCTCCGCATTGGCAACAACCATCCGCGCAGAGGAACATCCCAAAATGAACAGGCAGCCACACCTTACTCTCCGCCCCCTTACATGAAGGAGGTTCCTCTAATTCAGGCTGCCAAGGCTGCCAACGGATTACGCTCGATAAACTGCCGCTGGTGCCAGTAGGGATAGATCGGCACCTTCTCGCTTGCGGCGTTCAGTCTTCCAACTTGCTCCGCACTTAAATTCCAGCCCACCGCAGCAAGATTCTGCCGCAGTTGTTCTTCGTTGCGAGCGCCGATAATAATGTTGGCCACCGTGGGACGCTGCAGAAGCCAATTCAATGCGACCTGGGGAACAGTCTTTCCAGTTTCGCGCGCGACTTCGTCCAGCGCATCGATCACTCGATAAAGATATTCATCCTCAACTGGCGGACCTTGTTCCGCCGTTACATGCAGTCTGCTGACTTTCGGAAGCGGCTGATTGCGGCGGATCTTGCCTGTGAGGCGGCCCCAACCTAGCGGACTCCAAACGATCGTTCCGATGTCTTGATCAATAGCCAGCGGCATCAGCTCCCACTCGTACTCTCGTCCGATAAGTGAGTAATAGGCCTGATGGGCGACGTATCGAGTCCAGCCGTATTTTTCTGAGATCGCGAGCGACTTCATCAAATGCCAGCCGGAAAAATTCGAGCAGGCGATGTAGCGCACTTTGCCACTTTCGACCAGAGTATTGAGAGTCTGAAGTGTTTCTTCGATTGGCGTGATCTGGTCAAAACCGTGAAGGTGATAAACGTCGATGTAGTCGGTTCCAAGCCGGCGCAGACTCGCTTCACAAGCCTGAATCAGGTGATAGCGCGACGAGCCGAGATCGTTCGGTCCTTCGCCCATGCGGAAAGTCGCCTTGGTAGAAATAAGAACAGAATTGCGGCGTCCAGCGACCGCCTTGCCCAGGATCTCCTCTGAAGCGCCCTGTGAATAAATATCCGCGGTGTCGAAGAAGTTGACGCCCGAATCAAGACAGATGTCCACGAGGCGAGTGGCCTCGGCCACATCGCTGTTGCCCCAAGCTCTGAAAAACTCTCCCCGTCCGCCGAATGTGCCCGTACCGAAACTGAGAACGGGAACTTTTAAACCAGAATGACCAAGTTGTCTAAATT
>DATLKS010000503.1:0-2053 GCA_035538255.1 Terriglobales bacterium | reverse complement strand
GAACCTGGTCACTTTTCCGGTAAAGTGTTCTCCGGTTGCCTGCACACGCACATCCGCACTGTCGCCAATTCTCACCTTCGAAGCCAGTGACTCCGGCGCTGGAATACGTAATCGAAGCACATTGATTTGTGCCAGGGTCACAATCGGAAGACCACTGCTGGTTGAGGTGCCCGCCTGCACCAAAGCCCCGGTATCCGAAAATCGCCAGGTCACGACGCCATCATAGGGAGCGGTTATCTTCGCGTAGTCGTTCAGAGCGGAATAGTGTTGCTGGCTTGCCTTGGCGACTGCGAGTTGTTGCTCAGCGGCCGCTAGGGCCGATTTTGCCGCATCCACCTGCGCCTGGGAAGCGCGGTCCTTGGCAGTCGCATCATCGAGCTCCTGCTGCGCAATCAGCCCGGGACGGTCGGTAGCTGCGTTGACCAGCCGCACCGCGTTTGCATGCAGGGCAACGTGATCGGCTTCCCTTCGCAAAACATCGCCCCGCGCGCTCTGTACTTCTTCCGCTGCTTGACCAATTGCGGCCTGTGCTTCATCTACCTGGGCGACGAGTTCAGGAATCTCTAGGACAGCTAATACTTGTCCTCTGTGAACCCGATCGCCGATATCAACGTTAATTTGGCGGATATAGCCGGCTACCTTGGCGTGCAGATCCACGTTCTGATACGGCAAGAACTGACCTGCAATGGAAAGTGAGTTGGCGATAGTTTCGCGTTTTGCTCTCGCTACCGCAACGTAGCGTGCGCGCTCCACTTCCGGATGCCTCGAACGCGCATTCACACCGGAGCCGGCCCTTGAGCGCATTACTACCGCAGCCGCAACGACGAGGCATAAACCCACCAATGCTGCAATCAGCAACTTTCGGGAGCGGTGAGACACGGACTGCAACGCCGTACCCTTTTCGAAGTCACTTCGCGTCTTCGCTATGCGTAGTCTTTCGATACTCATCGAGGGCTCTGAACCCGTGTCGGGGTGTTCACACCGGGTACGATTCTTCGAAAGCGCCGATCATTCTCGAGAACGATGTATTTCGGCCTTTCGGCGGATTTCCGGAACCAGGGCCAAAAAGTCCAGAACACGACGAACCCGACCGCAATGGCTGTACTTACGACAACGATAAAGTTGATCATGGCGGGGTAAGCTCCTTGTCATAGAACTGCTGAACGTAAGGAACGAGCAACTTGACCTGCTGGTCTGTCAGAACCGTTTTCCATGCCGGCATTGAGGAGCCGGCAACGCCATCGCGGATCACGGTAAACGCGCGTTCCGGCGAAGGCTGACGAACGTGGAAGTTGACTGGGGAAGGCTTCAGAGAGCCCGCTGCAGGACCGTCTCCCCGACCGCTTTCGCCATGGCAACTGACGCAATGTGCCTCATAAATCTGCTGCGCTGCTGTGCGATCAAGATCGGATACGGAAACCGTGACCGCGTTTGACTGAAGCGAGCGAACGTAAGCCGCCACATCGCCGAGGTCTTCCTTATCCAACTGACGCCAGGGGGGCATCGCGGTGCCATATACACCGTCCCAAAGCACGGTTGCGAGGTGCGCATCGGAGAAATGCTCTGAGCGAAGGTTAACAGGGCGCGGAAGCAGGCCAGTAGATGCTATGCCGTTTCCGTCGGCGTTTGATCCATGGCAGCCGGAGCAGTTGTGCCCAAATACGACTCGACCGTGTGCTATGCGATCTGGGCCGAAAGATTCAGACGCAGAGAAACGAGGGGCGGAATCGTCCAGGCCCGCTACCGTGATTCGAGGGAGCGTCTCGGGTACCTCTGCGCTGCCGTACCCCCCGGGATCCTGTTGCGAAGTCATTTGCATTCCCATACTGGCTTGAAGAGCCTGGCCACGGCCTTGCGAAACTACGCGTTCTCTACCAAGCGAGCGCAGATATGCGACCAGGTCAACAGCTTCGTGGGTTGGCTTCGCCGCAGATCCCGCGAACATCCATGTATAACTCGGCATGATTGAATCGGGGACTGTACTGCGGGGATTGAAGAGGTGAGCGTACTGCCAATCGTCACTGTGCAGACCGTTCTCGCGTGCGAGATCAGG
>DATLKS010000502.1:0-9773 GCA_035538255.1 Terriglobales bacterium | reverse complement strand
GCCATTCGCTTTCAGCTCAGAGCCAGTGACCTGCTCCCCTAAATCCGCACACCAGCAAGTATGATTTTGGATTCCATGATCGATCCCCTTTTTCTGTCACAGTTGGGGCAGTGGACTCCCCAGTCTCATTGGCCTGGGCCGCTGTCCAAGACCAGAGTTCGATAATCGTCTCTCAGGGCGCGCCAGCTTACCAAACTCTCAGCCAGCAGCCGACAGCTTCTTCCGCAGAACAGCAAAAAAACAGGGTAACTTTTCCCATCGCCACCTGCGAACGACGGATAATTCCGCGCAGCTCGCTGAGCTGCAAACCCTTCCGCGAAGTGAGATATTTTTCCATTGCTCCGGAACAGGGAAATAACAGCGTAATGTTGTGTCATGATCCGTTAATCGCATGTTCCCATTCCGGGACACAAGCAGCGAGCCTCAAGCCCATGCTACGACGAAAACGCGCGAATCCAACAAAAAAGTTCTCCGCTGCAGCACCGACAAGGCGTTTTTTCCCCTACTGCTTCTCCACTGTGAATTTGCTCGTGGTTCCATGCAGCTTGTCATTCATGTCGATGGTAGCGTCTTGCCGTCAGCAGCTGCGCTGATGTGATAGACGCCGATCACCTTACCGCACATCGGGACATTTCAGAAAATGAAACGTATGTTTTTGTCATTGAATTCATGAGAAGAACTTTGGTATAGGTTTGGGTCCGCTGCAGACCTGCTTCACATTCATTTCTGTCTAACCAGCCGGAGGTTGTGATCCGCTCCGTTCGGATTGACAATGTTGTTGTGGCGGCTTTGATGGTTTTCAGCTCGCCCTTTGGAGAAGCGTGCCTGAGACTCTGATACAGAACCGGGTGTTGAAGCTTGACCGGCGCGACAATGTCCTGATTGCACTCACCGATTTGCGCGCGGGCGAGGAAGTCGCCGCCGGTGACGAGCTCTATAGGCTCGCTACAAACGTTGCGGCAAAGCACAAATTCGCACTGCGCGATTTCTCGCCGGGCGACTCGATCATCATGTATGGGGTCCTGGTCGGCAAGGCAGTGCAGCCGATCCGCAAGGGCGAGGCCATCACGACTCGCAACATCGGTCACGATGCATCCGAATTCCACGAAAAGACCGAGAGCTATAGCTGGCATGCACCTGACGTTTCAAAATGGAAGCAGCGGACGTTTCTTGGCTATCGCCGCGCGGACGGCCTGGTTGGCACGCGCAATCACTGGCTGGTAGTACCGCTCGTTTTTTGCGAGAACCGCAATATCGACGTTCTGCGCAAAGCCTTTGACGAGGGCCTCGGATATGCTCGGCCGCAGGTCTATCGCCAGCAGGTCTCCGATCTTGCGCGGCTCTACCGCGAGGGAAAGCTGGACGCGATCAGAAATTATCAGCAGACCTCCGAAGACGGAAGCCAGCAGTCCCACGATTTGTTTGAGAACGTCGACGGCGTCAAGTTCCTCACTCATGAGCGCGGTTGCGGCGGCACGCGGGAAGACGCAAGGAACCTCTGCGGACTGATCGCGGGATATCTGCATCATCCCAACGTTGCCGGCGCAACAGTGCTCAGCCTCGGATGCCAGCACTCTCAGGGCGACATTCTTCGCGAGGAGATCCAAAAGCGCGATCCGCACTTCAGCAAGCCGCTCATTTTCCTGGAGCAGCAAAAGAGTCCATCTGAGCGCGCGATGCTGTCACAGGCGGTGCGTGAGACCTTTCTCGGACTAGTCGAAGCCAATCGGCCTAAGCGCGAGCCTGCATCGCTTGCGGAACTTTGCGTTGGACTCAAATGCGGCGGCTCGGACGGATTCTCCGGCATCTCCGCCAATCCGGCTATCGGACACGTTTCCGATCTGCTCGCTGCGCTCGGCGGAAAAACCGTCCTCGCCGAATTTCCTGAACTATGCGGAGTCGAGCAGGCGCTCATCAATCGGGCGACAACTGCGGCTGTCGCAGATCGCTTTATCGAGCTGATGCGCGATTATGCGGCGCGCGCGAAAGCTGTGCGCGCCGGTTTCGAAATGAATCCGTCGCCGGGCAACATCAAAGATGGCCTTATCACCGACGCCATGAAATCTGCCGGCGCGGCAAGGAAAGGCGGAGAGTCGCCGGTCGCCGGAGTGTTGGATTATCCGGAATATGCGACCGAACCCGGTCTCAATCTGCTGTGCACGCCGGGCAGTGACGTGGAGGCTGTGACTGCGCAAGTCGGAGCTGGATGCAACGTCGTTCTCTTCACTACTGGATTAGGAACGCCAACCGGAAATCCCATTGCTCCGGTAATTAAGATCTCCACCAACACGGAGCTGGCGCGAAGAATGTCAGACGCCATCGATATCGATACGGGAACAATCATCGCGGGAGAGGAGTCGGTAGAAGATGCGGGCGAGCGCATTTTGGAGATCATCCTCAAAGTAGCCAGCGGTGAGCTGAAGACGAAAGCTGAGCTGCTCGGACAAGACGATTTCATTCCCTGGAAGCGAGGCGTTTCCCTCTGAACCTCAACGGCAACAACGCGGGTACGTTTCGACTTGACGGCAAAACTGCTGTCGTCACCGGCGGCGCGAGTGGGATCGGAAAATCGATCGCTTTCGCCTTTGCCGACGCGGGAGCTTCGATCCATATCCTTGAAGTCAACAAAGATAGTGCAGAGGAAACCGCGGCCACGATCCGCAAGGAAGGTGGCAAGGCGGAGTGGTATATATGCGACGTCTCCGACCAGAGACAGGTGAAGGAAGTCTTCACTAAAATCGCCACTCATCATCCTATTAACATTCTTGTGAACAATGCAGGTGTCTCTCACGTCGGGAAATTAGAGACCACGACCGAGGAAGAGTTTGACCGCATCTTCCGCATCAACGTTAAGGGCGTTTACAACTGCATGTATGCCGGGTTGAGCTACATGAGGGCGAGCGGCGGAGGCGTAATTCTCAATCTGGCATCGATTGCTGCGGTTGCCGGACTCGCAGACCGCTTCGCATATTGCATGAGCAAGGGAGCCGTGCTGACCATGACCTACTCCGTCGCCCGCGATTACGTAGGCGACAACATCCGTTGCAACTGCATTTCGCCGGCCCGGGTACACACGCCTTTTGTCGATGGATTCCTGCGCAAGAACTTTCCCGGACGCGAGCAGGACATGATGGAAAAGCTCGCGCATATGCAGCCAATCGGGAGAATGGCGCAGCCGGAGGAGGTGGCGTCGCTTGCGTTATTCCTCTGCTCGGATGCTGCCAGTTTCATTACGGGAAGCAATTACCCGATCGACGGAGGGTTCCTGAACCTGCACGGCTAAGCCGTCAAGTCCCGCTCCGCGCGCATGCACATCGACTCCCACCAGCACTTCTGGCGGTATGATCCGAAACGGGACAGATGGATAACCGACGAGATGGCAGAGCTGAAGCGCGACTATCTTCCTCACGACTTGATACCCCAACTTCAGGCGAACGGCATTGATGGGTGTATCGCCGTGCAGGCAGACCAGTCGGAGGCGGAGACCCAGTTCCTGCTGGAGCTTGCCGCAGCGCATTCCGAGATCGCGGGAGTTGTCGGCTGGGTGGATCTCCTCAGCGAAGACGTCAGCGAGCGGCTAGGCTACTTTTCCCGATTTAAGAAGCTGCGCGGCTTCCGGCATGTTCTGCAGTCGGAAGCCGATGATCGCTTTATGATGCGCAAAGATTTTCTGCGCGGAATCGGCTGCCTTTCCCAATATCGCTTCACTTATGACATTCTCATCTACACGCGCCACTTGCCGGTCGCAATCGAGTTCGTGCGCCAGTTTCCGGAGCAGAAGTTCGTTCTCGACCATTTGGCAAAGCCGCCGATTAAAGCCGGAGAGCTCGATCCATGGGCACACGACATCCGCGCGCTTGCGGCGCATACAAATGTCTGGTGCAAGTTATCGGGCATGGTGACAGAAGCAGACTGGAAGAGCTGGAACCATTTTGATTTCCAACCTTACATCGATGTGGTCTTCGAAGCGTTTGGAAGCAATCGTCTGATGTTCGGATCGGATTGGCCGGTGTGCCTGGTGGCTGGCACTTACGCACAGGTGAAGAAGATCGTCGAAGACTACACAAGTGATCTCTCGGCCTGCGAGAAAGACGATATCTTCGGGATGAACGCGGCTCGGTTCTATGGACTTGAAGCTTAAAGATAAGGTCGTCGTTATCACCGGCGGTGCAAAAGGGATCGGGGCCGCGATTACACGCGCCTGCTCAGAGGAAGGTGCGATTCCCGTAATTATCGATCGCGATCAGGCGGCGCTGGCTGAAATCGAAAAGCAGTTGACCGATGGCGAAGGTCGATGTCTTTGCGTCCTGGCGGAGCTGAGCAAGGCAGAAGAGTGTCGCCGCGCGGTGGTTCAGGCCCAGCAGCAATACGGCCGAATCGACGCATTGGTGAACAACGCCGGCGTGAACGATAAAGTGGGCCTCGAGCATGGCAGTCCCGATGGGTATGTCGCTTCGCTGCAGCGCAATCTGCTGCATTACTACAACATGGCTCATTTTGCTCTTCCCTTTCTGAAACAGGCGAATGGGGCGATCGTGAATATCAGCTCAAAGACTGCTATTACCGGACAGGGCGGAACATCGGGCTATGCGTCGTCCAAAGGCGCCATTCTTGCACTAACACGCGAGTGGGCGGCCGAACTGCTTCCCTATGGGATTCGCATAAACGCCATTGTCCCGGCAGAGGTGATGACGCCGCTTTATCGGCAGTGGCTGAGTACTTTCCCGAATCCGGAAGAAAAGCTGAAGACGATTGTTGCCAAAGTGCCTTTAGGAAAACGAATGACGCGGCCGGAGGAGATTGCGGCGATGGCTGTGTTTTTGCTTTCCGCTAAAGCGGGACACATCACCGGTCAGCACATTTTCGTCGACGGCGGATATACGCATCTGGATCGAGCGTTGACTTAAGCACGCGGTCGGTACCGTCTGCGGTAGCGAACGGGTTTAGCTTCGGCTGACCCACCCACTACCGTGGGCGGTACTGACCTGGCGTCAATAGAATCTTTATGACCACGCAAACTGCGCCTCTCACTGAACGGCGCTACCTGATTCCGTTCGTGCTGATCACGACGCTCTTCTTCCTGTGGGCGTTCGGGGTCAATCTCAACGACATCCTCATCCCGCGCTTCCGCACCGCCTTCGCGCTCAACGACTTTCAATCGTCGTTCATCCAGGTGGCTTTCTTCGGCGGATATTTTCTGGCTGCTTTCCCCGCGGGAAGGTTAATGGAACGTATTGGCTACAAGCGCGGGATTCTGGTTGGGTTGTTTCTGTGCGCCTGCGGAGCGCTGCTCTTTCTGCCCGCCACTTCTGTGCGGCTCTATTCCTTTTTTCTCTTTGCGCTGTTCGTGATGGCATGCGGCCAGAGCTTTCTGGAAGTGGCCGCCAATCCATACGTCACGATCCTCGGCCCTCCGCAAAGCTCTGAGCGGCGATTGAATTTTGCACAGTCATTCAACGCTGTGGGCGCGGTGTTGTCGCCGCTCGTTGGCCGCACTTTCATTCTTACCGGAATGGAATACACTCCGGCGCAGCTCGCTTTGATGAGTGCAGCGCAAGTCCAGGCTTATCGTGCCGAGCAGGCGGGCACGGTCAAATTTCCCTATCTGTTAATCGCAGCAATCTTTGTCGTTGTCGCGGCGGCGATCTATTTCACGCACCTGCCCGATGTGGTCGAGGAGAAAGAGGGATCAGCGTCCATTCGACCAGAATCCGTAGGCTCCATTCTGTCTCACGGACATTTAGTGAAAGGCGTGATTGCGCAATTCTTTTATGTCGGCGCGCAGGTAGGAGTCGCGAGCTTCGTCATCCGCTTCGCGCAGCACACAGTTCCCGGAATGACTCAGCGCGTGGCGGCGTACTACCTGCTCGGACACCAGTTTGGGTTCATGGCCGGACGCTTCGCAGGTTCGGCTCTGATGAAGATTGTGGCTCCGGCACGCCTGCTTTCCATCTTTGCCGTGGGGTGTCTGGTTTCCGTGCTGGTGGCGCTAATGGCTAATGGAATCGTCCCAGTTTGGGCAGTCGTCCTCATCGGCTTCTTCCATTCCATTATGTTCCCTACGATCTTCGCCCTAGGCATCAAGAATCTCGGTCCACTAACGAAACGCGGCTCATCGCTGATGGTGATGGCGATTATTGGCGGCGCGTTCTTCCCAGCCATTATGGGCAGAATCTCTGACGCAACGAACATCCAGACCGCATTCGTCGTTCCGCTGATTTGCTATGTGTATATCCTCTACTACGCGGTGGCGGGGTATAGACCTTCAGGACTGGCGACTCCTGAGCCTCTGATTGCCGCTGAGGGCCAACGCGCATGAGTCGCCGCTACTGCCTTGCCCTTGATCTCAAAGATGATCCGCAGCTCATCGCCGAGTACAAGCGTTGTCACGAGAAGATCTGGCCGGAGATCACGAAGAGCATTAAACAGGCGGGCATCGAAGACCTCGAAATTTATCTGCTCGGCACGCGGCTGTTCATGATCATGGAGGTAAATGATTCGTTCTCCTTTGCAGCCAAAGCCGACGCTGATCGGAATAATCCCAAAGTGCAGGAATGGGAACAACTGATGTGGCAATTCCAGAAGCCGCTTCCACAGGCAAAGCCGGGGGAGAAATGGCTGCTGATGGAGAGGATTTTCAAGTTGGAGGAGTAGTCGTTTCTGATATGGGAATAACGATACTGCAACTCATCCCGATACTGTCATCCCTCAGGCCGCCGCGAGGCTGCCCGTGGCACTTCACGATGTGATACGACCGGGGATCTACTTTTCGCACGTGGCGAAGCGAAGAGCAGATTCCCCTGCAGCAACAGCAGTTCTTGAGTCGGCTGCGCGAGCGACGACAGTTCCTAAAATAGAACGTAACGGAATGGCTGCTCTAGGTTGGACACAGTCCCATTTGAAAGGCGATCGAAGGCAGTTCATATACTGAAAGGATCGAGGCAATGATTAACACTCGAATTTCTCGCCGCGCCTGGCTGAAGGGCGCGGGCGCGTCACTCGTCAGCGCCGCAGCAATGCGCGGCCAAACGGCGCCGGCTACGCAAACTCCGTCAGACGCACAAACCTCCACGCAGCCGGCTGTCGGCGAACCGGCGGCGATTGCCGCGAATCGCGAGCAGCGTATGCAGTGGTGGCATGCGGCCAAGTTCGGGATGTTCATCCATTGGGGGCTGTACAGCGTTCATGGCCGCCACGAATGGGCGATGGAAGACGAGGCCATCCCGATTGAGGAATACATGCAATTGGCCAAACAATTCAAACCCAAGCCTAACGCACCGCGTGAGTTTGCGCGTCTGGCGAAGGCCGCCGGGCAGAAGTACATGGTGATGACTACCAAGCACCACGAGGGTTTCTGTAATTTCGACACTAAGCTAACCAACTACTGCGCGACCAAGCAAGGACCAGGTCGAGATCTTGTGCGCGAGTACGTGGAGGCAGCGAGAGCTGAAGGGCTGCGCGTCGGTTTCTATTACTCACTTATGGATTGGCATCATCCTGACGGAGCTCGCTGCGCAACGGACGAAGCCGCGCGGCGCCGCTTCGTCGATTACACGCATGGCTTGATCCGCGAGCTGATGACTAATTACGGAAAGATCGATGTCCTCTGGTATGACGTTGCCTGGCCGCTCGACGCAGCCGGCTGGGAGTCGGAGAAGATGAATGAGATGGTCTTCCAGCTTCAGCCGGAGATCATCGTGAACAATCGCAACAAGCTGCAGGGTGACTTCTCTACTCCCGAGCAGCACATCACGGCGGAAAGGGGCGGACGGGCGTGGGAATCCTGCATGACGTTGAATGACAGTTGGGGCTATCAGCGTGCCGACGATAACTGGAAGAGCCCGAAGACAGTCGTTCGCAATCTGATTCAGTGCGCGCGCGATGGCGGCAACTATCTGCTCAACATCGGCCCGCGCGGCGATGGATCGATTCCGGAAGACTCGGTTCGCGTGCTGCAGGAGGTCGGCCAATGGATGAGCAGGAACGGCGACACGATTTACAAATCCGATTTGTGCGAGCCGCGCCGCTCCAATTACGCGAGCTTCACGCGAATCGGCAATACGCTATTTATGCATGTGCATTTCTGGCCCGGTGGAGATGTCGCGATGGGCGGGCTCATGACGAAAGCAACATCAGCACGGATGTATGGGACGAATCGGAAGCTCGAGTTCAAGCAGGACCCGTACCAGCTCAAGATCTACAACTTGCCCCAGCAAGCCCCGAATCATCCGGTGACGACCATCGCCATTGAATGCGAAGGTGAGCCGACGCAGGACAACGCGTTCGTACGTAAGGAGAAGCCACGGGATGGCGTGTAAGAGTCGCACCGCTTGAGTTCTGGTTGACGGTCCTTACAAAGTGCATCGTGTGTCTCTGCACATTCATAGAATAAAGGAGTGCATGGGCTATTTCTCATTTCGTCCCATATTGGCACTAACCGAAGAATTAACGAAATTTTACATCCCAAAAACCGCTTGAATCTGTTCGCCGATCAGTTTAGATTGGAGGGGATGTTCAGCTCTGCGACAATCCGCAAAACAATCGTTTGCACCGGAAACGGTACCGCCACGCCTTGTCATAATTTCCGCAAACCGTAAGAACCAATCCGTTCTTACATTCGTATCACTCAACAGCGATCATTCTCGCTGCTTAATCGACGTGTTTAAGAGCAGACGTCTCAAGGAGGACAAGTTGGAATTGAAGATGGAAATCCTTGCAGATCAAGAAATCGCAGTCATTCGCTGCCGTGGCCGGCTGAGATTTGGAAAGGAAACGCAGTTGCTCAAGAAGTCTGTAGAAAATGTCTTTTCGCAGTTTTCAATCTGTATTTTGAACCTTAGAGACATCGCCCAAATCGACGCCCGTGGACTGGGAACTCTGGTGGGCTGCTTCGAGAAAGCACGCTCCTTAGGCTGTCTGCTGCTGATCGGCGGAGCATCCCAAATTGTGGAGGAGCTATTCGAGATCATGCGGCTGGATGGAGTGCTTGAGATCTACTCGTCGGAGTTCGAGGCCATCTCGGCCTGCGGCCAGGCTGCGTAGTCAGGCCCGGTTTGGGACGGATCACAAATCGTCGCGCTTGGACGTGCCGTGAGATGTGAATCCTCTAGCGCGTCCCAAGCGCGCCAGTGTCTCAGCACGAACAATATCCCGGTAAATCCTAGAATGGGAGGAATGAGGAGCAGGAGAATGCCGATGCGAAGAGCGTGAACTGTCTGCGGACCTCCTGCAGCGGCGCTCGTGTAGCACGACGCACAGCCTTGTGCAAGCGCCTGCCCCGTTGCAAGGCAAAACAGTGCTGCCACAAACTGATAGATGGCGTGCCTGCGGTTCATGATTTCAAGTGCACCTCCGGAGCGTCTGACTGCACGACGAAATCGCGGCCGGTGCTCGTTTCGCCATAGTCGTACGGGCCATGGCTGACCAGTACTGGTTGCTCGAGTCCATCCTTATATTCAGGCGAAGTGGTACTGACCCATTCGAGCGAAGTCGCACTCCACGGATTTGCGCCGGCCCTCTCGCCTCGAAACACGCTCCAGAAGAGATTGAACAGAAACACAAACTGAGCAGCTCCAGTCGCCAACGCGGCCACGGTGATGAATCGATGAAGTGAGACAGTGGGGAGCAGGAAATCATCGGTGAGCATCGCGTAGCGTCTAGGACTGCCGCCCATTCCGAGCAGGTGCATGGGGATAAAAATGCAATACACTCCCACGAACGTAAGCCCAAAATGGATGATGCCGAGCCGCTCGCTGAGCATGCGGCCAAACATC
>DATLKS010000501.1:0-4001 GCA_035538255.1 Terriglobales bacterium | reverse complement strand
AGCGCCATTCTGGAAAATGTACTCATCGCCCATGCTGCAAGAACAAAGCCACATAGTCCACTCAGCACGGCAACCAGCACACTTTCAGTGAGCAGTTGACGTATCACGCGACTGCGTCCAGCTCCGACGGCAAGACGAACAGCGATCTCCCGCCGACGCGAAGTTCCCCTCGCAAGGAGCAGATTCGCGGCGTTGAGGCAGCTCAGAGTCAACACCAGCAGTACAAGTACCGTAAGGATGTGCAAACGTGGTGAGAAATGTTTGCGCAAAACTGAAAGGCCCTCTGCACCTGGAACGAGCTCGACATGGGCGCGATGCAGCCGGTCTGGTCCTACATGGGTTCCCTCAAGGGCGGCGATCATCCGCTGCAGTTGTCCGGTGAGAGTCGCCTCAGCAATGCGACGATTCGCCTCCGGCCTCAGCCTGCCGATTAGATCAAGGAAGTAAGCATTGTCGAGCTGCAGCCAGTTCGGCCGCTCTGACAAAAACGATTGTTGGCTGAGAGGAAACCAGAAGTCAGTAGCGCTGTTCAGTTTCACGCCATGGAACTCGGGTGGCGCAACTCCTATGATCGTGAATGGAGCTCCGTTGATCAGCAGCTTCTTGCCGAGTACCTGCGGATCGCGCCCCATCTGCTCCGACCAGTAGCGATAGCTCACGACCGTTACCGCAGCCGGTTTGTCGACTACATCATCTGCTGGAGTGAGCATTCGCCCTAAGAGTGCATTTACTCCGAGCAGCTCAAAGAACTCTCCATCAACCAGAGTGGCAGTGAATCGTCGAGGCAGTTCGCCCGACTCAGGCCTCTGAACACGCACTTCAGGCTGCGAGCTCTGCATAGCCGTAAGCCGATCAAAAATGTCTCGGTTCCCATTACGGAACTGCTGGAAGAAATGATAAGAATATAGGTCTACCGCGTCCGTGGGAGCGTTGCCCGTGGTACTACCGCCTCCGGTATCGGAACCAAAGAAGAATATCTGTTCAGGATGCTCGACCGGCAACGATCGCAGCAGTAACCCATTGATCAAACTGAAAACGGCAGTGTTTGCCCCAATGCCGAGCGCCAATGTTAGTATCAGAACCGCTGTTGTCGAGCGCGACTTGGCAAACACACGAATAGCGAAGCGCAGGTCCTGAAGTGGTCTCTCAAGTGCTCCCAATCCTCGGGCTTCGCGGCATTCTTCGCTCGCTCTTTCCACACTGCCGAACTGCAGACGCGCCTGACGGCTCGCTTCAGCCGTGTCGAGCGCGCGATCTCGGTTCTTTCTTGCCTGCATCTCTAGATGAAATTGGAGTTCTTCGTTGAGTTCCGTATCCAGCTGACGACGAAAGAGCAGAGCGCGTAAACGAAGGAGAGCGTCGGACCATTGCATGGCAACCTCTATTCGTGTCGCAGCGCAATCATCGGTTCCACACACGTGGCGCGTCGTGCGGGCAAATAGCACGCGAGCAGGGCGATTGCGGTCAGCATGCCGGCGAGGCCGACAAACGTGACCGGATCAAACCACCTTGCGCCGTACAGAACATCGACGCTGCCGGGAAAGATCAAGATCGCTTGCAGTAATCCCGAGACGCCCATCGCCGCCAGGACACCGAGCATCACTCCGAACGCCACGGGCCGCATACCCTGACGAAGCATTAGCGTCAGTACGTCCGACCTCGTCGCGCCGAGAGCCATGTGGATGCCAACTTCCCGCTCGCGCTGGCTCACGAGAAACGCCATCACGCCATACACTCCAATCGACGCCAGCAGAAGAGCGACCGCAGCCAGGAACATCGCCGAAAGCGTGAAGGTCTTCGCCATGACGATCTGGGACTGAACAGCGTCGTCCTGCAAGCTGACGAGCGAAAACCCCGGACGAAGCTGGCCGTCGGTCTGTTCCAATGTGGTCCGAATCGCTGCGATTGCTTTGCGTGTGTCGCCCGAAGTCCGCACCAGAGCGAAGTAGTCGTTAAGGTGCACTGAACCTGTAGGCAAATACACGAATGCCGGATCAAGCCTGGAGATATTCGCGCTGCGCACGTCACCGACGACTCCGACTACTTCGAAAACGGTCCGTTCGTGCCGGCCTGTTTGG
Source organism: Terriglobales bacterium (assembly GCA_035538255.1). Lineage (GTDB taxonomy): Bacteria > Acidobacteriota > Terriglobia > Terriglobales > Acidobacteriaceae > Gp1-AA112. The sequence continues at coordinate 1,923 of DATLKS010000501.1, read as the reverse complement.
AGCTTGAGCTTCTTCCCGAGGGGATCATCGCTACGCCACGCCTGACGAGCCAGAGCTGTGCTCACGAGAGCGATCCGCGCACCCTGCCGCGATTCATCGGCGCTGAAGCTGCGACCGCGAAGGACGGGAATGCCAAGGGTGGCGAAATATGACGAAGACACGTGTCGCGCACAGGTTTCCAGTGCGTTCGATGAGACGTTCCCAGCGACATCGTGCTTGTCGTTCGGAATTGTTACCGGCGTCGTCCACGTGCTCTGAAGTGGAACGAAGTCGGTATACGTAACATGTTCGACTTCGGGCAGCAGAGCAAGGCGATCGAGTGCCTGTTGTCGCAGTGCCCGGCTCCTTGCTGGATCGTTGTTGTATGGCAGTGGCACTGGATAAAGCCTGCGTACTTCAAATCCCGGATCAATCGTGCTGGAGCGAATCAGGCCATGTGTCAGCAATCCGGCAACGATCAGGAAGAGAGTAGAGATTGCGATCTGCCCGCCAACCAGCAATCCGCGTAAATGCGAGCGATCAAGCCGCTGCCCAAAGGGAGTGCCCGAGTCTTTCAATGCGTGTGTCAGATCGGGCCGAGAACTGCGCAGCGCCGGCGAGAGCCCGAAGAGCACGCCAGTGCAAACCGAAAGCAAGAACGTGTAAGCAAAAACGCGGACGTCGGGCGGGATCTGCCTCACAAACGCCGAGTGCATTCCTGCAAATTGCTCCACGGCCAGCCACAGCAGTCGCGAACCCCAGAGCGAAAAAAGACTCACTATGGCCCCGCCAAGGAGTGCAAGCAGTAGGCTCTCAGTCAGCAGTTGCCGCACCAGGCGCTCTCGGCTGGCGCCAAGCGCAAGACGAACCGCAATCTCGTTCTGCCGTCCACTGGCTTTCGCCAAGAGCATGTTCGCCAAGTTCGCGCACGCGACCACCAGCACGAGTCCGACAATCGTCATTAGCAGCACGACGATCGCTTTGAAGCGAATGTCCTCGGTATTGCCGAAGAATGTCGCGCGCTGTACGGTGACGGCTGTGGTTTTTCGCATGGCCGCGTCACGCGCGGGCAGAACCGCCTCATCGGAGATCGGATTGTCGTGTGCGAAGCGCTGTTCCAAAACGGAAACCTCGGCCTGCGCCTCTTTCATGGATACGCCGGGTAAGAGGTAGCCGAGAACCTGCATTCTGTAATCAAGCGGCTGATTGAGCCAATCCTGACCTGGCACGACTTGCCCCTGCATGGAAACAGGCGTCCACAAATCGACCAAGACCGGCGGATTCCCGGTTCCCACGAACGGGCGAGGAGCCACTCCGATCACGGTAAATGCCGTGTCGTTGATCTTTACTATCTTTCCGACAATCGCCGGATCGCCGCCGAATCGCTTTTGCCAATATGGATAACTCACAACCACAACCGGATCTGCGCCGGGGGTGGCGCCTTCCTCTTGACGAAAGAAGCGCCCCAAGACAGGAGCAACGCCGAGTTGCGAAAAATAGTTGGCCGAAATGATCTGCGCAACCGCCTGCTCCGGTGGACCCATCACGGCGTTGCTTACGCGAGCAGCGGCAGCGTCCAGCGGCAGTGACGCGGCGATCTGCCGCGGAAAACTGGCCTCGATCAGAGAGGAAAAGACTTTATTGTGCTCGGAGAAGAATCGATACTCAGCGTGCGAGAACATGTACTGGATGTCACCACGAGCGTCGCTGGCAAACCACCGCTCGAGGCGCACAATCCGGCCAGAGTCCCGCACCGGTATGGGTTTGAGCGCGACAACGTTTACAACACTGAACAATGTGGTGTTTAGTCCAATCCCAAACCCAAGTGTCAGCACCGCAACAGCGGTAAAAACTGGGCTCTTCTTCAGAATCCGGAACGCGTAGCGTAGGTCTTGACAGAGATTTTCAATGAGGCTTAAGCCACGGGCTTCGCGACATTCTTCC
>DATLKS010000500.1:0-7148 GCA_035538255.1 Terriglobales bacterium | reverse complement strand
GAGCTGCAGGATTCTAACTTGCCGACCAAGCATTCAAGTCGATGGGACACGCTCGTTGATCGAGTAGCGGCCCTAAAAATGGCCCAGAAATCAAGATCTTCAGATTCAATCGAAGGAGTCATAGTGTGAAGCCAGTTACTTTGCGCACACCCAAAGTCCGCTGCCATCGAAGAAAATTAGTTTCAGGCGGTTGCGTTGACCGTTACAAAATAAAAATACATGCCCGCTGCGAGGCTCGCACAACAAGCGATCGCGCACTAGTCCATAAAGCCCTTCAAAGCTCTTGCGCATGTCCGTGGCACCCGTGGCCAGATAGATCCGGGTCGCTGGACCAAATCCGAACATGACTAGACGCGCTCCAATACGCTGACCAGACGCTCCAAGGTGAAGGCGTCGAATGCTTGCGCAACTTCGATCTTGCGCCCACTCGCAAGCACCACCGCCAATCCACTGCCGTTGTTGTTGACCTCTCTCCGCGGCGCGGCTGCCAGCTCGACTGGTACCAGTTGCGCGTTCGCGGAAACCGCCTGAGCATGAATGCGCTGGTGTATCAGGTGGCGATAGAGAGTAGTTCGCGACAGACCGCGATTGCGGCAGAACTCGCTCGCGTCCATGCCGCTACTTGCAAACTCGGCGACTAACAGCCGAATCTCTGCGCGTGGGCGTCGCTTCTGTCCTGTTTACTGGAGTCGTGAGAGTCATGCTGCCAGTTCAGCACGCAACCCCTCACTCTGAATAGGTGAGTTTGCTCAGACGTTTACATTTAATCTGCATATAGGTCCGCAAGTACTTGGGTGGCTTTTCACTTGTTACCGATTGCTCAGAGATTCTTCTCACCCCATTCGATTCGTCGAGAGACACACGTCCAGTAGGGCACGTCTTAGCATGGAGATGATCGACGAAGCTGGAGATCGGGGTTAGAGCTCGGCGGCGCTGGATTTTTCTTCGATTGCCATGTCCTTAAACTCGCTCGAATCGAAGACTTCTCCGCATTCCTGGCACTCTACAAATTCCGCGTCTTCCTCGCGCGCGACAACCCGTACGCGAGGATGCTTGCAGACTTGATCCATGCTGATTCTCTGGGGTGGAAATTTGGGAGGTGTGGGATGGGTAGTGCTCATAGTCCGGGATTTCTGTCCGGTTTCGGGTGATTTTAGCCGTAGCAGATGCCTTGTCAAGCACCTATTTGCGGGCCGCACATTACGATGAGAGTTGCGGGGGGCTAGTTGCCGAAAATCGGCAATCAGCATTCAGCGTTCAGCACTCAGCCCCTAAACAGCTTCGGCAGAGCCAGATAGAGTCTTTTTGACCGGGCGGTTAGTTTGGTTCGGTGACTCGTGCGAGACCCAAATGGAAGCTGACGGCTGAAGGCTGAGTGCTGCTTCTCAGTCCCCGACCTTCTCCACTTCTACCAGGCAGGAATAGAAGGTCGCACCCCCGGCGAAGTCTGTAAGCCGTTCAGAAGTCAGCGCGTTTATGCCGATCCCATCGGGCATGAGTTTGGACCAGACCAAACGGGTAGCTACTACCCCTGGCTGCACGGCACCGTCCACCAATGCTGTGAGCCGCACTTCGCCGCGATCATTGAAAACCCGTACCGTATCCCCTTCAACAATGCCGCGCAGTTGGGCGTCGAGGCGATTCATTTCCAGCTTATTTGTTTTCGGCTCAAGCGGCTGGTGCGACGGAAGATTACAGAAGCTGGAGTTGAGAAAGTTGTCGGCCTTGCGCGACAGCAGTTCGAGCGGATACTTGCGGGCCTGTTCGGAATGCCGCGATTCAACCGGAGCAACAAACTTGCCGACGGGATCCAGTCCCCAGTTCACCATCTCGTCGTTCCAGATTCGGGCCTTGCCGTCGGCAGTGAAGAACCCACCGTCGGTGAAGGGCGTGAACTCGTCCGAACCGAAGTTCAAGCGAACGTGACCTTCTCGCTCAAGACGCTCGCGGGTAATGCCTTTCAGCCACGGATCTGAGCTGCCGAGCGCGGCATCGATCATCTCGTCAACAGATTCGCGGAAGCACGGTTCGGGGAACCCCATTCGCCGCGCCAGCTCCGCGAACATCTCGACATTGGATTTGCATTCGCCAAGCGGAGCAATAGCCTGATTTGAAATTTGTAGATAGTAATGTCCGTATGCCTGCTGGATGTCTTTCTGCTCGAAGAACGTGGTCGCGGGCAGGACGATGTCAGCATAATCCGTGGAGTCGGTAAAGAATTGCTCGTGCACCACGGTAAAGAGATCTTCGCGCATGAATCCGCGGACGACGTCATTATGATTCGGCGCCACTGCCAACGGATTGGAGTTGTACACGAAGATAGCTTTCACCGGCGGATCCGCCAACCTGGTTAACGCACTTCCCAGTTCGGTCATATTGACCACGCGCGCAGGTCGGCGCAGCGGGCTACTTTGCATCAGGTCTGCTCGCTCGAGGACTTCCTTATTCACTTTGAATGCACCGCTGCACGAAAGCTGAATGCCGCCTCCAGCGTGCTTCCATGCCCCGACGATGCAGGGCAGCATGGCGATCGCGCGAACATTGGTGCCGCCGTTCTGGCTGCGCTGAACGCCATAATTCACGCGGATGACAGCGGGAGCGGTCGTCGCATACTCGCAGGCCAGCTTCACGATGTCCTCTGCGGCGATGCCAGTCCATTCCGAAACTCGGTGTGGCGGATAATCGTGAACGCGCTTCACCAGCTCGTCGAATCCGTTTACATGCTTCGCAACGTAATCAGAGTCGTAGAGCTTCTCGGCAATGATCACGTGCATCATGCCGAACGCCAGCGCAGAATCCGTTCCAGGATTGATGGGCAAAAACCAATCAGCGCATTGCGCAGTGCGCGTTCGATAGGGGTCGATAACTACCAGCTTCGCGCCATTGCGTCGGGCTTCTTCGATGAACGGCCACAGGTGAACATTATTTCCGTGGATGTTCGCTCCCCAGGCGATGATGTATCTTGCGCGGGGAAAGAGTTCGGGATCGGTCCCGATCTTTCGTCCGAGAACCGAGATCAGCGCTTCGCCGCCTGTGGTAGAGCAAATCGTGCGATCGAGTTGGGACGCGCCCAGCCGATGGAAGAAACGCCGGTCCATCGACGCGTAGCTCAGCAGGGCTGTAGTGCCGGCATACGAATAGGGCAGAATTGCTTCCGGTCCGAATTGAGTGCTTATCTCGCCGAACCGCCGTGCAATTTCGTCGTAAGCCTCGTCCCAGGAGATTCGCGCGAAAATCTGTTCGACATCTTCCCGATTGCGAACTCCGCGTCCTTTCGATGCAATGCGACGCATGGGATAGAGCACCCGATCGGGCGAGTACACGCGATCGAGATACTTGGCCACTTTTGCGCATAGAAATCCTCGCGTGACCGGATGCTCGGGATCGCCGCGGAGGCGCGTTGCGCGTCCGAGATCGTCAACGCTGATCAGGACTCCGCATGAATCGGGACAATCATGCGAACACGCGGCGTGAACTATCTTTGGCATTGCTAGAAATTATAAGATCTTCGGCTGAAGCCTCAGCATTTTTCTGCAACTTTCGTTTGGGCGTTGCGTCTAATTCTCAGCAGAATTGCAGGGCCGATCCACGGCGAATTGAGGTATTACCTCAGTTACTTTTCTTACACTTCGCAATGGGAGACTCTGTAATAGTTTCCTAATGCGTTCGCTCCACTTCATCTCGTCCCTTGCAGCACTTGTTCTGACGCTAGGCTTGAGCGGCGCATCCCAGGCTCAGGTGACGACGATTCTGCAGTCGGAATTTACGACTACAGCCTCTCGAAATGTGGCTCGTCGTCCCACGACGCCTGCTGCTGTGCCGCAGCTTTCCCCAGATCTGGCGCTTGCTACTTATGAGCGTGGACTGCAAATACAGGCCAGTGAGTTGGCAGCTTACACGACAGTAAGTCTGATTGAAGCTAGACTCCCCGATTCTGCACAGAGCGCTCAATACGAATTGCGGAAGCACTACGCCGCTCCTGCGGCGCTCGACTTTTCCGCGCTACGCTCTTCGGGCGATGCATTCGTGAAGAGCAACGTCATCGTGCGCCTGCTCCAGTCGGAAGTTGATCATGTGCACCGCCGCGAGCAGACGCAAACTGCCATCAATTCCGCAAATTACAAGTTCAGTTACAAGGGTGATTCGCTGCTAAATGGCACGTTGACCTACGTCTACGAAGTAAAGCCACGCACGAAGCGCGTAGGACTCTTTAAGGGCAGGATCTACGTCGATGGTGCCACTGGCTACCTGTTGCGCGCGCAAGGACGGATCGTGAAGTCTCCTTCCTTCTTTATCAAGAAGATCGACTTCGTACAGGACTATGCCACGCTTGATGGCTTCACCCTGCCGACGCACATTCACTCTGAGGCGCAGACCCGCATCATAGGCAAAGCTGTCGTCGATATCACCAATCGCGACTACCGAACCGAATTCGTCGGGGCCGGCGATCGGTCGATCGAAACAGCCGCGATCATCGACGGCACGGACTAACCCAACCACGCGCTGCATGTAAATTGCTTTGACGAATCAAAGCATCCCGCGCATGCTCCTGTTATGTTGAGCGCGCAGATGCAACGACTGTTTCGCAACTACCCAAAGATCTACCTGGCCTGTCACCGGCAACATCTCCACGACGTTGAAAGCGGCAGGACGCTGAGTTCCCATCTATCCAGCATCCTCGACCACCTTGATGCACAACATCCCCTCACGATTTCTGATTTGGCGCGCCACCTGAGCGTGACCGAATCGACGATGTCGATCCACATCAGCAAGCTTGAGCGCTTCGGATACGTGCGGCGCGGACGTGACGATCGCGACAAACGCTGCAGACAGGTGCAGCTGACGGCCGCAGGAAATCGAATCAGGGAGCAGAGCTCTGTACTTGATCCCGATTTGGCACGAGAGATGATGTCATTGTTGCGCCCAAATGAAGCCGAAGCGGCGCTCAGCGGCCTGGAGCTTCTGGGGAAGGCGGCGGACAGGCTTCTGCAGAAGCGTCGATTACGGAGACGGAAAAGCGCAAAATGAAAACTGTTCTCCTTATTGCCGGCTTAGTTGTGGCGCTAATCGCGATTGTCTTTATGATTGGCGCCATGCTTCCAAAGCGCCACACGGCAACACGGACTGTATTTATCAGAGCCACTCCGGAGCAAGTCTTCCGGTTCATCGCTGGCCCGCAGGATTGGCGGACGGATCTGAAGCAGTACAGCGTTGCCGAAGAAAACGGCCGCGCACTGATCATCGAAACGGATAAACACGGCCAGACGATCACTTATGAGGTGGTTCAGTCGCAAGCACCGAATCTGCTCAAACGTACCCTTCGGGACAAATCGCTACCCTTCGGCGGGAGCTGGACCTGGAACATTCAGCCACAGAACGGCGGCTGTTTAGTAAGAATTACCGAGGACGGAGAAGTCTACAACCCGATATTTCGCTTCGTATCGCGATTCATCATCGGGCACACACGAAGCATCGACAACTATCTCGCGATGTTGGGCACCGCGGTCGAAGGCCGGAAGTAACGTGGACCCTCTGAAGCTAGGCCGTATTCGCGTCGCTTTAGTATTTTGTAAAGATTCCGGCAGCTCCGTAACCCAGACTTAGCGCAATTGCGGCGGTAGCCCCGGCAATGGGACCGAAATGCCGCCGAACGTTGCGCTTGACATCCGTACGCTCGCGAATCTCCTGCCGCACAACCGAACGAAGCTGCTGAACGTCATTGTGGAGCGCGCGGCGTTGCTCGGCAGCGCGTTTTTCTAGAATCTCTGCTGGCAACTGTGGTTGCGTCATGCTTGCGACCTCGCTTCGTTTTGTATCCAGAGTTGGTCCTCTTTAAGGACGCGCATTGTCCGTGTAGGCGCCAAACCGATCTGCGTCAGCTCTCGCCTGCCCAGGTAGTAGAGACCACCGCCTACGAGGAAATAGATTGCGGTGACGATGAGTGCGCCATAACACCACGCGTAGGGGTTAGGCTGGAAGATTGCGGCGAAGAATGCGACGATGGCAAAGGTGAGCGTCAATACCGCAATCACCGCGATCACTGCAGCAACCGCCAGCATGGGAACCGCGACCTTCCACACTTTGACTTTGTCGTTCATCTCCTGCGTGAGCATCTGCAGACGCGTAGAGACGAAGTCGCGCGCATCCGCTTTTAGCTCGGCTACAACCTGTCCAATAGATCTGTTCTCAGTAGCGACTTGCATTGCGTGACCTCACAATCCGAAGTGAAACGCCTAACAGAAAAGCTGCGCCGGCGATCCCTCCCAAAACGTGCAGCGGCTTCTCCTGTATCAGGCGCCAGCTCCGTAAACGGGCCTCTTCAGCGCGCAAGCGCGCCTGTGCCCGCAATTCCTGAGTGCGATCGTCGAGCTGCTGCCGAAGCTCACTGCCCTTCTTCGCGACTTTCTGGCTTACCTCGTCGGCTTTGTCCAGCAGCACGCGTCCACGCTCCTCGGCGACATCCATGAACTCGCGAGCTTTGCGTTGCGCAGTATCCGCCAGCTCTCGCGCCTTCTGCTGCGCTGAGTCGGTGAGATCCCGGGCACGTTGCTGTGTCGCACCAGCCACCGAAGAGGCTGAATCGGATATCTGGTCCATCGCGCTGGCTTTCGCTTCTTGCGCCCGATCGCGAACCAGATGCAGGCCGCGTCGGGCGTTTTCTGGCGCGCGTCGCGCTTGCGATACTGCCTTGCCCAGCGCTGTCCCGATTTGCTCCGCAGTGCGGTTCAAACGATGATTACCGCCCTCGGGCAACTGCCGCTCCGGACTCATCTGTCCTTTCAGAATTGGATCTTCAAATGGCGCCTGGTACGCGACAGTGTTGCCGCGTCGCTCCTCAATCCCGGATCCTATTGGTCCGGTATTTGGCCGTTCAAAGTCTTTGGGCAAAGGATCAGCCATTGCACCCTCCTATCAATTTCGATCCCCTAATCGCTTGGGCTACAGGCTTGGATGTGCGACTGAAGCGGCGTGTTTACACAAGAACTAGCGAACTTCGAAGTGAGCAATCGAGGAGAGCTGCTGAGGAGAGCCTCGGGGGATCATGTTGCCGAAAATGAACTCGCCGGCATTTGCGCAGCATCTCCGCTGACGGACTTTCCGTGGAAATTTCATCGAAAACTAGTATCAGATGTTGATCGCCTTGCCTT
>DATLKS010000499.1:0-2797 GCA_035538255.1 Terriglobales bacterium | reverse complement strand
GATTGAGGCTTTCGGAATCACAAGATATTGCGTATAGATTTCCACAATTCGGCCTTTTCCATCGAGCAACTACTTTGTTATGAGCGATTTCAATAAAAACGGGTGGGGGGGAGGGGGGGTACTCCCTTCCGAGGAGCCGGTCACGCCCACAGCATTTGCCGACATCACGCCAGAAGCCCAGATTCCATCGGCACTCGCGTGGGCCCATCCCCTCATCCAGGAGTGGTTTGCTCGTAAATTTGGAACACCCACGGAGCCTCAGGAGGAAGGATGGCCGCACATTCTGTCTGGGCATTCCACCCTAATCTCTGCTCCCACCGGCTCCGGCAAGACTCTGGCTGCATTTCTTGCCTGCATCGACAAGTTAGTCCGCAAAGCGATCTCAGGAGCGCTCGAAGATCGAGTTGAGGTCGTTTATGTTTCTCCTCTAAAGGCTCTTGGCAATGACATCCAAAAGAACCTCGAGCGTCCTCTGGCGGAAATTGCCGAGCTTGCCGGGCAGCGTGGCTTTCTCATGCCGCAGATTCGGACTTTTGTGCGCACTGGTGATACTCCTCCCGGCGACCGCCAGCGGATGCTCAAATCGCCTCCGCACATTCTCGTCACTACGCCTGAGTCCCTCTACATTCTGCTGACGGCGCAAAGAAGCCGCGAGCTATTGCGCGACGTCGAGACAGTGATTGTGGATGAAATCCATGCCATCGCCGATGACAAACGCGGCGCGCATCTCGCAATCTCGCTCGAACGGCTCGATGCGCTGGCCCATCGCAAGCCGGTGCGCATCGGGCTCTCGGCCACACAAAAGCCGATTGAACTTGTCGCCGAATTTCTTGCCGGAGCATCTGGCCAGCCGGAGATCGTGAATGTCGGCCACAAGCGGCGCCTGGATTTCTCGGTGGAAGTGCCTCCCAGCCCGCTTGCCGCAGTAATGACCAACGAGATGTGGGACGAGGTCTATGACCGCCTTGTGCAACTCATCGAGCAGCATCGTTCGACGCTGATCTTCGTGAACACACGCTCCTTCGCTGAGCGCATCGCGCACGCGCTCGCCGATCGGCTGGGCGAAGATGCTGTCGCGGCACATCACGGCAGCCTCTCGCGCAAGCTGCGCCTGAATGCCGAGGCCCGCCTGCGCAAAGGCGAGCTTCGCGCTCTGGTCGCGACTGCCTCTCTCGAACTCGGCATCGACGTCGGGCACATCGATCTCGTTTGCCATATCGGCTCACCACGGTCGATTGCAGTGATGCTGCAGCGCATCGGACGCGCCGGACACTGGCGCGGGGCCATCCCCAAAGGCCGTATCTTTGCCACTACTCGCGACGAACTCATCGAGTGCGCGGCGCTGGTGCGCGCGATCGAAAGCGGCGAGCTCGATGCACTCATCATTCCCGAAGCACCGCTGGACGTGCTTGCTCAGCAGATCGTCGCCATGTGCGCAGCCGACGATTGGAAAGAGCAGGAATTGTTCGAGGTTATTCGACGCGCGCATCCATATCGCACCCTCAGCTACCAGGACTTCGACGAGATCGTAACGGTTCTTTCCGATGGCATCGCCGCGACTCGCGGACGATACGGCGCTTACCTGCATCGCGATCGTGTAAATGGCATGCTCAAGGCCCGCCGCGGCAGCCGCATGATTGCCGTCACCAATGGCGGCGCCATTCCCGATAACTCGCTATATACCGTCGTTGCCCTTCCCGAAGAAGCTGTCGTCGGCACCCTCGATGAGGACTTCGCCGTCGAGAGCCAGCGCGGCGACATCATGCTGCTCGGAAGCACCAGTTGGCGAATTCATCGCGTCGAGTCAGGCGGCCGAGTGGTCGTCGAAGATGCACAAGGCGCTGCACCCACTATCCCATTCTGGCGCGGCGAGGCTCCGGCGCGAACCCCGGAATTATCCCATCAAGTTGCAGCGATCCGCGCCAGGGTGGCGGAGCTCACCCCGAGCGTCACTCCGGTTGGTATCTCGCGCACCATTCCCGAAGTGGCATCGGCTGTCGAATGGCTCAAGAACGAATGCCACGTCGATGACTCGGGCGCCGAGCAGATCGTCGAGTACATCGTTAACGGTCGCGCGGCAATTGGGGCCGTTCCCACCCAGACTACGTTGATCGCGGAACGCTTCTTCGACGAAGGCGGTGGCATGCAGCTTGTGATCCATGCTCCGTTTGGTGCCCGCATCAACAAAGCGTGGGGACTGGCGCTGCGCAAGCGCTTCTGTCGCTCATTCAATTTCGAACTGCAGGCTTCGGCAACCGAAAACGGCCTCAATATCGCTTTGGCCGAGCAGCACAGCTTCCCGCTTGCCGATGTCTTCGAGTTTCTGCGGGAGGAGAGCGTCCAGGAGGTGCTGGAGCAGGCGGCACTTCCCTCCCCTATTTTCAAAACGCGTTGGCGTTGGGACGCCGGCCGTTCGCTGGCTCTTCTTCGTTATCGAAATGGGAAGAAGGTGCCGCCGCAGATTCTGCGCATTCGTTCCGACGATCTTCTCGCAGCCGTCTTCCCCGATGTAGCTGCCTGCCAGGAGAACATCGAAGGCGAGATCAAGATCCCCGATCATCCGCTGGTCCGCGAGGTCATGAAGGATGTGCTCACGGAAGCCATGGATATCGAGGGCCTCAAACATGTGCTGCGCGGCATGGCTGACGGCTCCATTCGCCTGCTGGCCGTCGATACACCCGTGCCCTCGCAGTTCTCGCACGAGATTCTAAACTCCGCGCCCTATGCGTATCTGGATGACGCTCCACTGGAGGAGCGTCGTGCCCGCGCAGTCGAGATGCGCCGCACTCTTCCCGAT
>DATLKS010000498.1:0-6414 GCA_035538255.1 Terriglobales bacterium | reverse complement strand
GTCGTGACCGGAAGCTCGAGCGGATTCGGATTGCTCACGGTCGTCGAACTTGCCAAGGCAGGCTTCTTTGTAATTGCCACAATGCGCGAGCCGGAGCGGCGCACGCGGCTGGACACGGCGCTCGCGTCCGCCGGAAACGGTCTTGCTTCGCAAGTCGATGTGCGTCAGCTCGATGTAACCAGCTTTGAAAGAATTCCTTCCTCGGTCTCCGAGATCGTCCGCGACCACGGCCGGATCGATGTCCTAGTGAATAACGCTGGATTCGCGCTTGGCGGATTCGCTGAAGATGTCTTGCTGGACGAACTGCGATTGCAGCTTGAAACAAACTTCTTTGGTCAAGTTGCTGTCACCAGAGCCGTTCTGCCCACAATGCGAGTGCAAAGATCCGGTCACATCATTATGGTTTCCTCGATTCTGGGACTCATGGGCCAACCGATGGTCTCCGGTTACTGCGCTTCGAAGCACGCGCTTGAAGGGTGGACCGAAGCACTACGCGTTGAACTTCGCTCGCTCGGAATCAAAGTGGTGCTGGTGGAGCCGGGCGCTTTCAAAACCGACATCTGGACACGCAACGTGCTTGTCAGCCGTGGCGCAACCGATGGGAGTTCCCCAAACAAAGACCGTAGCCGGAAATATGTTGATGGAGTGAAGGAGCGGGAGCGAGAGCTGGCCGACCCCGCCGATGTGGCCCGTCTCATCACCCGGATAGCGCAGGATCCGAGTCCGCGATTACGGTATCGCGCTGGACGCGACGCCAAGATCGGCTACTTCATGCGCGCTCTGCTTCCGTGGAGTGTATGGGAACGTATGCTAGAGAAGCGAAGCAAAGTCGGCTGAGGAGATCGCGTGAATACTCAATTGGAAGGAAAAATCGCCGTCGTGACCGGCGCAAGTCGTGGCATTGGACTGGCGATTGCAGCAAAGCTCGCAGAACTTGGAGCTGAAGTTGTGATCACCGCGCGAAAGCGCGACGAACTGGAGAAAGCTGCGCAGGGCATTCGTAAGAACGGAGGAAAATGTGAAGGCGTTCCCTGCGACGTCAGCTCCCTCTCGGAAGTGCAACAGCTAGCTGATAGGCTTGGTGATCGCCGGGGGCGTCTCAAAATCCTGATCAACAACGCCGGAGTCGGCGGATTCTCTGCTCCGCTCCATGAGACCGATCCCGAGACCTGGGACAAGATCATCAATACAAACCTGCGCGGCGTATATCACATGATCCGGGCCTTCGCTCCAGTGATGATTGCGAATGGCGGAGGCGACATCGTTAATATTTCTTCGCTCGCGGGCAAGAACGCGTTGCCGAATGGCGCGACCTATTCTGCTTCGAAGTGGGGACTGAATGGTCTGTCGTATTCGGTAGCTGAAGAGCTGCGCGGTCACAATATCCGCGTGACCGTCGTCTGCCCGGGATCGGTGAATACAGATTTGAGTCCACACACCGGCAAGAATCTTGGCAAGATGCTGCAGCCTGCGGATGTCGCGCACGTAGTAGGGATGGTGGTGACGCAGGCTCCGCAGTCATTCGCCAGCGAGATTCTGTTGCGACCTACACAAAAGCCTTGAATCTGAACGCGAGGGGCGCAGAGGACACAAAGGTAAAGGTAGAAATTGTCCGCGCACTTGCTGCTCCTTTGAAACCGTCGCGAGTTGGTCTCCACCCTTCGTGTCCTCCGTGCCCTGCGTCTTCAATGGGTTTACAAATAACTGCTGGCAATGTGATTTATTCTCGATAAGTGCCAACTGCCGGCCCAAACGGAATCCCACAGACACTGCTCATCGACGCCGATGACACCCTTTGGGAAAACAATATCTACTTCGAGCGGGCGATCGCAGATTTCATCTCTTTTCTCAATCATCGCGAATTCGCCGCGACGCAGGTGCGCGAACGCCTGAATGAAGTCGAACGTGAGTCGATCAAGACACACGGATATGGCATTCACAGCTTCGCCAACGCTCTTTGCAAGACCTTCGAGTGCCTGAGTGTGGAAGCGCTCACGGCGGAGTTGCGCGACCAGATTCGTGCGTTCGCCCTGCGTATAGCCGAGCATCCGGTGGAGATCATCGCCGGAGTTCCGGAGACGCTCCAGCACTTCACTGCTCGCGCGCACCACCTCATCCTTATGACCAAGGGGAATCCGGCCGAGCAGATGTCGAAAGTTGAACGATCGGGATTAAAGGAGTACTTCGCAGCGATCGAGGTGGTGGCCGAGAAGAATGCGAGCGCATACCACGGCGTCGCGGAGAAGTACGGGCTCGACGCGGATGTCACGTGGATGGTCGGAAATAGTCCTCGATCCGATGTGAATCCTGCGCTCGAAGCTGGATTGCATGCTGTGTTTGTGCCACACGACATGACTTGGGTGTTAGAACACGAGGAGATCGGAAGTCCCTTGCGGGCAGGACAGAAGCTGCTGAGGGTGGAACGATTCAGCGATTTGCAGAACCACTTCTAAGCGATTCAGGCGTTCAGGCTGTCGGCCCCTCTTTCAAGCTTGTGGTGGTTTGGTCGCCTTGCCTGATGGTTGCAACGCAGGCGCGGTGCCGAGATAATTGCGCTAGATGCCCACGGCTCTGCAACTTACGTCCGACGATTGTGAAACCAGGAGCCACCGGACCGTACTAATTCCTGAAACTTTCCTTCAATTCTGGGTTTAAATCAGGGGACGAAGTGCTGTACGTTTGCTCCTGGAGAGACGTTTCTCATGTCCATGAACCGGAAGCTTCTAGCTTCATTGCTTCTGCTTCTGACGGTCATATCTGCTGTCGCCGTCGTTGCCGCCGATAAAAAGAAAAAAAAGAAATCAAAAGATCAGGTCAGCGCAGCGATGCCGATGGAGGAGCAGAAGCGCGCGATCCATGTGCTCAATCGCTTCACGTTCGGCCCGCGGCCTGGAGATGCGCCGCGTGTCGAGGCGTTGGGAATCGACAACTGGTTTGAACAGCAGCTTCATCCGGAGAAGATCGACGACTCTGCTTTGGAAGCCCGCCTGAGTCCCTTTCGCACCTTGAAGATGAGCACCAACGAACTTGTAAGGGATTTCCCTCCTCCGCAAGTGATCAAGATGGTCGAGAACGGACGCGCTTCGATTCCGCGCGATCCGCAAGAGAAAGCGATCTACCAGGCCGCACTCGATCGCCAGCGTCAGAAGCAGGAAGCAAAACAGGATGCCGCCGATGCCCAGAACAGTGCCCAGGCTGAGAATGTTCAAACCAGTGACGACGGAGGCAAAGGCCGACGGCGCAAGAACGGCGATTTAGAAGACCAGATGTACGCATCATTAAACGCTGATTCGTTGATGAGTGAGCCTCCCGATCAGCACTTCAAAGACCTGATGAAGATGGGTCCTGACGATATGCGCGCCGTCGCCCGCTCATTGAACCAACAAGAGCGAGAGCGCCTGGTCGATGGTTTCACTCCGCAGCAAAAAGAAACTCTGCTTGCGATGGTGAACCCGCAGGCTGTCGTGCAAGGTGAGCTCACGCAGGCCAAGCTTCTGCGGGCAATTTACAGCGAGCGCCAGCTCGACGAAGTCATGACTGATTTCTGGATGAATCACTTCAACGTATTCATCAACAAAGGCGCAGATCGCTACATGCTGACTGCCTACGAGCGCGACGTGATTCGTCCCCATGCCTTAGGCAAGTTCAAGGATCTGCTCGTTGCCACAGCCAAGAGTCCGGCGATGCTTTTCTACCTGGATAACTGGCAGAGCATTGGTCCGAACTCCGATCAGGCGCGCTTTGGCGGACAGCGTCCGCAGCCGGGCCGCCTGCGTCGCGGCCCATTCGGAATGGTCGTCTATGAGCCACCACGCCCCCGGCGCGAGCAGACACCGCAGCAGAAGGCGAAACGGCCAACCGGTCTGAATGAGAACTACGCGCGCGAGATCATGGAGCTGCACACGCTCGGTGTGGACGGTGGATACAGCCAGAAGGACGTCACCGAACTTGCCAAAGTACTGACCGGCTGGACGATCGAGAAGCCGCAGCAAGGAGGCGAATTCAAGTTCGAAGAGCGTAGGCACGAACCCGGCAAAAAGATCGTCCTAGGGAAAGAATTCAAGGAAGGTGGCGAGAGTGAAGGCATGAAGGCGCTCGACATGCTGGCGCATCATCCTTCGACTGCGCACTTCATCTCGAAGAAGTTGGCGATGCGATTTGTCTCCGACGATCCACCGGAGTCCCTGGTCGAACGTATGGCGCAGACGTTTCGAAACTCTGACGGTGACATCCGCGAAGTCCTGCGTACAATGTACCGCTCGCCGGAATTCTGGGCGCCTGAAAGTTATCGTGCGAAAGTGAAGACTCCACTTGAGTTCGTGGTTTCTGCGGTGCGAGCATCGGGAGCGGACGTGCAAAGGCCGCAGGCTCTCAATCAGCAACTGCAAAAGCTTGGGATGCCGCTCTATGCAATGCAGCCTCCGACCGGGTACTCGATGAAAGCAGACGCCTGGGTAAACTCGGCAGCATTGCTGAACCGAATGAACTTCGGTCTGGCACTCGCGGCGGGCAAGCTTCCCGGAATTCAGTGGGATCCATCGACAGCCGTGAACGCGAGCCAAATTCCGAGCGATGCCGCCGGAGCGCTGGCAAACTTTGAAAACGCCCTGGTGGACGGCGATGTTTCAAAACAAACGCACACAACGATTCTGAATCAGCTAAACGATCCGCAGGCCGCGGCACGCAACAACGTTCCCGCGGCGCAGGGCACAAACTTGCGTCTCATAGCCGGGCTGCTGCTGGGATCTCCGGAGTTCCAGCGAAGGTAAGTTGTTGCGGAGACGCAGTCCGCAATGGCCGACGTCTCTCAGAATTAGGAGTAGATATGGCAATCACGAGAAGAGCATTTCTGAAGGGCGGCGCCATGGCGCTGGTGGGGACCTCAGCGATCCCGAGCTTCCTCACACGGGCAGTATACGGATCGACATCTCCCATTACGGGAAAGAAACGCCTGGTGGTGCTCTTCCAGCGTGGGGCTGCCGACGGACTCAACATCGTCGTGCCTCATGGCGAGCAGGCATACTACTCGATGCGTCCGACGATTGCCATCCCACGTCCTTCGGCCTCACAGGTTTCGGCGATTGATCTCGACGGCTTCTTCGGATTGCATCCATCGATGGAGGCTTTCAAACCTCTGTGGGACCAGGGACATCTCGCAATCATCCACGCCGCCGGCTCGCCCGATGAGACGCGCTCGCACTTCGATGCGCAGGACTTCATGGAATCGGGCACTCCTGGTCTGAAGTCCACTGAAGACGGCTGGCTTAATCGCGCGATGCAAACGTTGCAAGAGCAACATTCTCCATTTAGCGCCATTGCATTGAGCACAGGGATGCCGCGTACGCTTGCCGGCAAGTTCCCCGCGGTAGCGATCAGCAACATCAATGATTTCGGTGTGGGCGGACGTAACCCGAATGCTGCACCAATCAGCAACACATTTGAAGCGATGTACGCGCAATCGGTCGACAGTGTCCTTCATGGCACCGGTCAAGAGACTTTCGAAGCCGTGAAGATGCTCAAAGCTGCCGATCCGGCACGTTACACGCCGGCTCCTGGAGCGAATTATCCGCGCGGTCGATTCGGCGACAGCCTCCGGCAGGTGGCGCAACTGCTCAAAGCAGATCTCGGCGTGGAAGTGGCATTTGCCGACATCGGCGGCTGGGATCACCACGTAAACGAAGGAAACACGCAAGGACAACTTGCCAATTTGCTGCGCGAGTTCTCGCAATCGATTGCTGCGTTCTGGACTGACCTCGGCGATTTGGGTGAGAACACCGTGCTGGTCTCGATGTCAGAATTTGGACGTACAGCGCGTCAGAACGGCACAGGCGGCACAGATCACGGACACGCAAACGTCATGTTCGTAGTGGGTGGGCCCGTACGCGGCGGAAGAGTCTATGGACGCTGGCCTGGACTCGAGCAATCGCAGCTCTATCAGGGACGCGATCTTGCTCTCACTACCGACTTCCGCCAGGTGCTCGGAGAAATGGTCTACCGACACCTCGGTAATCGCGATCTCGCTGAGGTTTTTCCAGGGTTCCAGAACAGCCCGAATAGATTCCTCAGAATTTTGGGCTGAGAAGAATTCTTTTGGGGCGCGACTTTCCTCGCGCCTGTCTCTCTCTCGACAGTTCTAGAGCATTTTCAGAGAGAGCGTGAACCGCTTCGATAAGTATCAGGAGCGTTGGTTTTTAGCCTTCACTCACGTTCTCTCTATAAGAACTGTCCTTCCTCGCGCCGCCGCGAGGACATTGCTGACGCCATAGTCGGGGTTTGCGGCGCGGGGAATCTGCTTTCTGTTGCACTCACGAACAGCAGATCCCCCGGCGCGCATCAGCGCCTTCAACACAATCACTGGCTCGCTGCGCGCCGAGGGATGGCAGTGTCCGGAGGGATTGACATAAAAATTCATCC
>DATLKS010000497.1:0-2305 GCA_035538255.1 Terriglobales bacterium | reverse complement strand
AATCAGTGCCATGGTTTACTCCTGATTCGCCGGTCGCGGATTGCCTCTAGGCCGCGAGAAATAGATTACGGGAAGCTGGCACAGGGATTCTGCGTCACAGTGCGGTATAGCCACCATCCACGAAGAGAATCGCCCCAGTGACGTACGATGATGCGTCGGATGCTAAGAAGACGACTGGACCAATCAACTCTTCCGGTCGACCGCGTCTCCTCATCGGGGTAAATGTAATTACCTGCTTTTGTTTGTCGGAGCGATCGTGTTCTGCGGTTGCATCCTGCATGATGTTCTCAAAGTAGCCCGGCGCAATGGCGTTCACGCGGATGCCGCGCGTGGCCCATTCGACGGCCATCACCCGCGTTAGTTGGTTCACACCGCCTTTGGTCGCGGAATACACGGTGAGGCCGTTCACACCGATGATCGAGCAGATCGAAGAATTGTTGATGATGGAGCCGTCCGTTCCCTGCGCCAGCATCTGCCGGGCTGCCACTTGCGAACAGATGAAATAGCCCTTCAGATTCGTATTCATCACCCGGTCCCAATCCTCGTCCGTGAGCTCCTCGGCGGGATGAATAGCGTCGATGCCCGCGTTGTTGACCAGCACATCGACTCGTCCGAAATGAGCGACGGTCGAATCTATCAAATGCTGACCGCTGGCGCGGTCACTGGTATCGGCGACGATCGCGTGGACTTTCCCTCCAGCCCGGGTTATTTCGCTTGTGGTGTGCTCGAGTTCTGCTTCGGTCCGGGAACAGAGCATGACCGAAGCCCCGGCCTCCGCCAGCCCACGAGCAATCGCAGCGCCCAGACCCCTTCCCGAGCCGGTCACGATCGCAACCCGGCCCGATAAGTCGAACAATGAAGACGGATTGGTATTTGCCATCAGTTCGTCTCTCTTTGCGATACAGCCATTGATTCAGACCACCAAAGTCTGGCGCACAGCATGGACCACACGCTCGACATTCGGGATAAACATCAGCTCGGCCGCTGACAAAGGATAGGGTGCATCGGGAGCAGTGACCCGTTCGATCGGAGCCTGCAGCTCATAGAAGGCACCTTTGGCGACCGTTGCGGCGATCTCGGCTCCAAATCCTCCCGTCAGGGACGCCTCGTGCACGACTACGCAACGCCCGGTTTGCCGAGCCTCTGTCACTAGAGTCTCTGCGTCTAGGGGCAACAGCGTACGAACGTCGACCACAGTAGCCTCGATTCCGTCTGCAGAAAGCATTTCTGCGGCTTGCAGCGCGAGATGGACGGCGGCGCTCCATGCGATCAGCGTCACGTCCTTGCCCTTGCGGACGACGTTGGCGCGGGTGATGTCGACTTCAAAGGGTTCAGACGGCACTTCGCTCTTGACGAGACGATATCCGCGAAGTGGCTCGCAAAAAAGTACCGGGTCTGGGCCATTGATGGCGCGCAAAAGCATACCCTTGGCATCGTGCGGATTGGAGGGAGCGACGACTTTCAATCCGTGCGCCTGCGTGAATTGCGCTTCGATGGCATCAGAATGCAGCTCTGGAGTCTTGCCTCCGCCGCCGAAAGGCGCGCGAATCACAACGCTGGCTGTGAAACGCCCGCGACTGCGGTAACGCATGCGGGCGACTTGTTGCACAATTTGATGAAACGCCTGCAGGGTAAAACCCATAAACTGGATTTCGACGATCGGTTTCAATCCGGATATGGCCAGTCCGAGCGCGGAACCGACGATCACACTTTCGGCCAGCGGCATATCCACCACGCGTGTTTGCCCAAATCTCGCCAGGAGTCCGTCGGTAGCCCGGAAGATCCCGCCTAGTTTCCCGACATCCTGACCGAGCACCATGACCTTTTCGTCGGCCGCCATGGCCGTGCTGATGGCAGCTCGTATCGCCTCGAGCATGTTCATCAACGCCATCAGTCATGCCCTTGCGGCTGCGCAAGGTGGGAGTTAGTCTCGCGCAGTTGCTGGAGTTGTCGTTGCGTCAGTTCCCCGTAGGTGTGTTGAAAGAGATCATCAGGCGCGGGAGGTGGCACCGCAAACGCAGCGGCGAACGCTCGATCGACCTCGTCCGATACCTCGTTCTCCCAATCCGACTCTATAGCTTCACTCCAAAGTCCGCGAACTGTGAGGTAGCGCTGCACGCGGAGAATGGGGTTGAGCGCCTTCCACGCCGTGAGCGCCTCGGGCTTGAAGTAGCGTGTGGGATCGTCAGAGGTGTTGTGCGCACCAAGCCGATAGGTAAGTGACTCAATCAGTGTCGGTCCAAGGCCAGCTCGGGCACGATCGACTGCAGTCTTGGTTGCCGCGTACACCGCAAACAGGTCATTC
>DATLKS010000496.1:0-3034 GCA_035538255.1 Terriglobales bacterium | reverse complement strand
CCTATGACGTAGCCTCGGCGACGTTGAAGGAATCTGAAGCAAAGCTGGCGCAGATGAGGGCGCAGAAGGCCTCCAGCTCTGGCCGAGTTACGCAGGCAAATGCCATGCTGCACAAACTGACCGATATTCTGGGCAAGACTGAGTACGTTGCCCCGTTCGATGGAATAGTGACTAATCTTCCCGTGCGTGAAGGCGAAACCGTGGTGGTTGGCATTCAGAACGCTCCAGGCAGCACCCTGATGACTCTTGCCGATATGTCCGTGCCGACTGCCGAGATCAGAGTGGACGAAACAGACATCGTGAACGTTAAGCTTGGCGAAACAGCCGACGTGACCGTCGATGCACTGCCCGAGCAGGTCTTCAAAGGTCGCGTAACTGAGATTGGCGACCAGGCGCTGGTGCGCTCCTCCGGCGTAGCCACCTCCCAGACTACGGCAGGCACGCAGGAAGCCAAAGATTTCAAAGTGGTGATTACGATCGACAATCCTCCAGTGAATCTGCGTCCGGGATTCTCTACAACCGCGAAGATCACCACGGCCAGCAAGAGCAACGTCGTGGCAATTCCAATCCAGGCGCTTACCGTACGTACGCAGGGCGAGTTGGATGCGCAGCGCGCTGCACTCAAAAAGGGAGGAAAGGCGCAATCTGCGCAGCCTGCAGCTCCGGATGCTAAGAGCAAGAAAGAAGTTCAAGGCGTGTTCGTGGTAGACAAGGCGACGAAGAAAGTTGATTTCAAGCCGGTCGAAACGGGAATTCAGGGAGCCACTGATGTCGAAGTGAACAAGGGCCTGTACGAAGGACAAGAGATCGTGACCGGCAGCTACAAGATTCTGCGCACTTTGAAAATCGGAGCAAAGGTCAAAATAGATAATTCGGTGTCCAAGAAGGATGAGAACTCCTAGTAACCGTCCCGAATTTGAAACGTCTATAGCGTGAGAAGGGGTTTTTCGTCCAAAATTGGGGAACCAGGTTTTTGGTCTCCCCGTATGATGCTTAGGAGACCGGAATGGCGATGCAAATGGCAGAACTGACGACGATGGACCCGATTAGCACTCGGCCTGCAACGTCAACCATCATCAAGGTGGAGGACCTGTGGAAGACCTACGACATGGGTTCAGAGCAGCAGGTCCACGCATTGCGCGGTGTCAACATCGAAATCAAGCGCAACGAGTACGTTGCCATTATGGGTCCTTCCGGTTCCGGGAAATCGACGCTGATGAACCTGATCGGATGCCTCGATTCCCCCAGCAAAGGCAATTACTGGCTGAACGGCCACCTGGTCAGCGAGCTCGACGACGACGAGCTCGCCCGCATCCGAAACAAAGAAATCGGCTTCGTCTTCCAGACATTCAACCTATTAGCTCGCGCAACCGCGCTGCATAACGTCGAGCTTCCGCTGATTTATAACGGCACCCCCTCTGAAGAGCGCATCCGGCGCGCTAAGGAAGCCCTGCGCAAGGTTGATCTGGAGCCGCGCATGATGCACAAGCCGAACGAGCTCTCCGGCGGTCAGCGGCAGAGAGTCGCCATCGCTCGCGCACTGGTGAACAATCCATCCATCATCCTGGCTGACGAGCCTACCGGAAACCTCGATTCCCAAACTGGAAACGAGATCATGGCGCTCTTCGACCATCTCCATTCGCAGGGGAACACCATCGTATTAGTCACGCACGAGCATGACATCGCTGAATATGCGCATCGCGTGATCTATATCCGCGACGGCATCATCGCCGACGACCGCAGGACGGGACGGCAGGTTTAGCTAACTTGGATACGGTCTACGTCCTTGGCCTCAGCTTCTGACCGGCTTTGATGCCGCCGCCTTCGAGAACCGTGATTATCTGATCGGCCGCAACATTGCTCAGAGTGTCGCGTTGTCCGCTGGGCCACTCGATTTCTACGCGATCGGCCTTTGTGGCCTTGCCTAGCCCGAAGGTGAGCACGAGTTCACTTTGGGAAAGATAGCTCGATCCGCTCCGCATCATCAGCCACTGGCTGTTCCCTGCCGCATTCACGCGAACGACTGCTCCAATTCCGTCGCGATTCGATTTTGTACCCTGCAGCTTCACTCTAAGGCTCCGGTTAGCCGTCGCGTCGTTTCGGAACAGTTGCGCCGGGCCGCCATTCGTGGTCATCACAAGATCGAGATCGCCGTCGTTGTCGATATCAGCGTAGGCGGCGCCGCGGGCGACTCGCGGCCGCGCGAAGTCTGAGCCCATCTGATCCGTGACTTCGGTGAACTTGCCGTTCCCTAAATTGTGAAACAAGTGCGGAGGCTCCGCGTAGCGGACACGTTTTTGAATGTTCTCGATCTGGTCTTCAATGTGTCCGTTGGCAACAAAGATATCGAGCCAGCCATCGAGATCATAGTCGAAGAAGAAACAACCGAATCCAAGCGTCAGCAGGCTGTCGCGCCCGATCTCGGAAGTCGGTGCAGCGTCCACGAAGAGTCCATGGCCTTCGTTATGAAATAGGGACAGCATTTGGTTGGAGAAGTTCGAGATTAGAATGCTGGGATTGCCGCTGTGATCGTAGTCGGCGGCGTCCACTCCCATTCCGGCACGGGCAAGCCCTTCTTCGCTGTAGGCGATTCCCGCCGTTACTCCTGCTTCGGAAAAACGTTGTCCTTTTTCGTTAACGTAGAGCTTGTTGGGTTGCGTATCGTTGGAGAGAACGAAGTCGGGCCAGCCATCGTTGTTGTAGTCGAGGACCGCCAGACCAAGCGTTTTCGACGTGGTGTCGAGCAATCCGAGTTTTGAGGTAGCGTCTTCGAATTTGCCGCCGCCGAGGTTGTGCCAAACTCGAATCGACGCGCCTTTGTAGGACTCCGGCGTGCAGTACGACTTCCGCTTTCCATCGATGGTGCAGTAGATGTCCTGCTTCGGCGACCACTGCACGTAGTTGGCAACGATCAGATCGAGTTTGCCGTCGCGATCATAATCAACCCAGGCCGCGCTGGTGCTGAACTCCTGCACACCATTCATGCCGGCTTTCTGCGTCACATCTGTGAAGGTTCCATTGCCGTTGTTGTGAA
>DATLKS010000495.1:0-2846 GCA_035538255.1 Terriglobales bacterium | reverse complement strand
TCTCGTCTCTGACAAGAATCAAAAGCAGCAGCAAAAGCAACCGCAAGGTCCTTCGGCCAACAGAAGGCCTCAGGATGACATGATGTATTAATCAAACGGTGCATTAGATCGAACAGTTTTTGAACCTTAGCCATGCGCTTTGACATAATCACCATCTTCCCCGACTTCTTTCGCGGCCCGCTTGACTATGGCGTGTTGCGGCGCGCGCGCGAGCAGAAGCTGGTGAACGTCGAAGTTCACGACCTGAGGGCCTTCACCCATGATCGCCACCAAACCGTCGATGACCGGCCTTTTGGCGGTGGGGAAGGGATGGTGCTCAAGGCGCAGCCGATCTTTGAATGCGTCGAGTCACTTGGAGTCTCCTCACGCGAGCAACGGCTGAGATCCGAGGCTCGCGAAACCGTGATTCTGCTCTCCGCCCAAGGGAAACTTTTTCATCAGAAGGAAGCCGAGGTACTGACTAAGCTCGAACGTGTCGTCCTCATTTGCGGACGCTACGAAGGAGTGGACGAGCGAGTAAGCGAGCGCATCGCCGATCGCGAGATCTCCGTGGGAGACTTCGTGTTGAGTGGCGGCGAACTCGGAGCCGCTATCATTATTGACGTGGCAAGCCGCCTCGTGCCCGGTGTGCTGGGAAACGAAGCATCGGCACAACAGGAGAGCTTCAGCTCGATGGCTAAGATCTCACTGGATGGAACTCCCGATTCCACCTGCGGCTCAGGGGGATTGCTCGATTATCCCCATTACACCCGTCCCGCCGATTTTCGGGGTTGGACCGTGCCCGAAGTGCTCTCTTCAGGCAATCACGATGAGATTCGCCGTTGGCGACGCCGCAAAGCGCTGGAGAAGACGCTGCGCAATCGCCCTGAACTGCTTAAACCTGAGCTGTTGAGCAAAGAAGACCGCGACTTAGTACAAGAGCTGCGTAAGGCAGGAACTTAACTTCGCTTGACGGCGTCTTGCGTCTCAACTGGCTCCCAAAGCTGACAGTTACAGCGCCAATCGGGTACAATTTACGTTCGTCCCACGTGGCGCAATGACGCCAGTAGGACCCTATTGTGGCGCTCTCCAGCTCAGCCTACTGAGCGCTGCAAATCATAGAAATTTAAAGCGTGTGCCCGGCAGAGTCGGTGCGACTTACGCGCGAAAGGAACTCATTATGTCGATTTCACCGATTATGGCGAAGGTGGCCGGCAAACTCCAGCGCAAGGACATTCCTCAAGTCAATCCGGGCGACACCGTCCGTGTGCAGGTCAAGATCAAGGAAGGCGACAAAGAGCGTCTTCAGGCCTTCGAGGGCGTCGTGATCGCCCACAAAGGTGGACCGCAGGCCAGCATCACCGTCCGCAAGATCAGCTTTGGCCAGGGCGTCGAGCGCATTTTTCCCCTGAATTCGAAGGTGATCGACAAAATCGAGCACGTCCGCTCAAGCCGCGTCCGCCGCGCCAAGCTGTTCTATCTGCGTCGGCTCAAAGGCAAAGCTGCCAGGCTACGCGAAGTCGAAGGCTAGCTCCGAGTGTGCAGGGGCGCGCCATGCTGCGGACGCGCTTCGTCCCCAGCTCTAGCCTGGCGCTTCCAACCTATAAGTTAACCGTAACTGAACATGGAGTTTCAGTTTCGGACAACGACCTCTCCTAACCGTCCCGCCACGAACCGGGGATTCTCTACAAAAGAGACAGCAAACCTTTTTCGAAGCTTCTGGTCTAACTGTTGCGACCTACAGGTTGCAACCAGTTCGAGGAGAAGCACATGCAAGCTGTGCTGCAGGATCTCCGTTTTGCTTGGCGGCAGTTGCGCACCTCACCCGGATTCGCCGCCGTCGCCGTACTGTCACTGGCGCTTGGCATCGGGGCGACAACCGCCGTCTTCAGCGTGATCTATGCGGTACTAGTAAATCCATATCCTTACGCGAATGCGGATCGCATGGTTCATCTCGTCATTCGTGACCCCGGCGACAATCGGAACTGGGTGACCGTTACCGGTCCACAGCTTCAGCAGCTTCGGCAAGCGAGTGTCGTCGAAAGCGCCGGTGGCATGGACCAATGGAATCTCACCATCACCGGCGGTGACTTGCCTGAAGACGTGAATGCGATTTACTTCACCGGAAACGTCTTCAACCATTTCGGCGTTCCCATGCTGTACGGACGGGCGATCCTCCCGGCCGATGCGCCGGAAGGGCAGGATCCTCAGCCGGTGGCCGTGCTGGGTTACCAATTCTGGCAACGCCACTACAACGGTGACCGCTCGATCGTCGGCAAGACGATTCAATTAACTCATAAGACGTACCTGGTGATCGGTATCGCACCTCCGCGCTTCACCTGGGGCGACGGCGACGTTTATGTTCCATGGAAGTTCACCACCGACCCGGCGCGGGCAGTAATGCCGGTTATCAAGCTGAAGGCGGGAGTGACGCGCGCCACGGCAAACAGCGAATTTCAGACTCTATTACAGCAATTCCAAAAAGAAACTCCCAAACACTTTCCCGAACATTTCAAAGTCGCATTGGAAGGGTTCAACGATCAGTTTCTCGAGCGCCTGGGCGGAGCACTCCATCTTCTTTTCGGAGCCGTTCTACTGCTGCTTCTGATCGGATGCGGCAACGTCTCGATTCTTCTCCTGGCGCGCGGCACTGCGCGAAAGCATGAGATGGCAGTGCGATCGGCGATTGGCGCAGGGCGATCGCGCATCATTCTCCAACTGCTGACTGAAGCATTGCTGCTTTCATTTGCGGGAACACTCCTGGGCGTGCTCCTTGGCTATAAGCTGCTGGGGTTGATCGTCAACTGGCTCCCGGCATTCTCTTTCCCGCACGAAGCGGCAATCAAGATGAACCTGCCGGTGCTCTT
>DATLKS010000494.1:0-3698 GCA_035538255.1 Terriglobales bacterium | reverse complement strand
GACACGGCGCTTTGCCCGCGCCCCTTCGGTGCTGGGGCAAACGCTTTTCATTAAGGGAGTGCCATTTACCATTGTGGGAATTGCGGCATCGAAATTTGTAGGACTGGATCATGGTGACTCAACCGATGTCTGGGTTCCATTCCAGATCAGCGATGATGTTACGCCTTGGGGCACTTCCCGGAGCAAGACGCCATATGGTAATCAAAGTCGCCTCTACGGCTCGAAGTGGTGGTTCCTGCTGACCATTGGACGACTGCAGCCAGGAGTGAATACCCAGCAGGCAGTAGCGTACCTGAATCCAATTTTTCAGCGAGCCGCTTACGAAGGTTTGTCCGCGCAAGATCTGGAGGGCCATGACAAGCCGCCGAACCTTTCCCTCAGCGACACACACGGGATAGCGGGAACGCGCGAAACGTATGAGCAGCCTTTGAGGATTCTCATGGGCATGGTCGCACTAGTCCTGGTAATTGCCTGCGGAAATGTCGCCATGCTGCTGGTCGCCCGCAATGCCGCACGGCAACGGGAGTTCAGTCTGCGCATGGCTTTGGGTGGCAGTCAGATGCGAATGTTCCTGCTTTTATTCGCAGAGAGCGTGACGCTGGTTGCCACGAGCGCGGCGCTCGGCTGGCTCTTCGCAATTTGGGCAACGCGGGCTCTGGCCCGGTTGTCGCTGCTGGATCGGAGTCTCTCACCGAATACGACGGTGTTGCTGTTCACGCTAACTATATCCGTGCTGGTCGCAATTACCTTTGGTCTCGCACCGCTCCGGAGTGCGCTGCGAGTACCTATCGGACTGGCGCTGAAAACTTCAGGTGCGACTGCATACCAGGACCGCACCACTCATCGCAGCGGACAAGTGGTCGTCGCTCTGCAGATGTCGATGTGCCTCGTGCTGTTGGTCGGCGCCGGTCTGTTGGTTCGGACGCTTCGCAATCTCGAAACACTGAATCTCGGTCTGCGGCCTGCGGGATTACTCGTCTTCGGACTAACACCGCAACAGCAAGTGCACAACGACGAAGAGGCCGTCCGCTTTTATCAAGCACTGCTGACGCGTGTGCGTGCTCTTCCCGGAGTGGAGTCGGCTACGGTAATGCGGCAACGCCTCGGCGCCGGTTGGAGCAGCAACACCGGAGCCTACGTTGACGGCCAGAAGCCTAAGATCAGTGGTTGGGCCTCGATGCGCTGGAACGCCATTGGTTCCGACTTCTTTCACGCGCTTGGTATTCCGATACTCCTGGGCCGCGACATCAACGATGCCGACACCTCGGTGTCACCAAACGTCGTAGTAGTAAACCAGACCTTTGCCAAGCGATACCTTCCTGACAGCACTGCCATTGGCCACATAGTCTCGTTCGCAAATCGTCCTGAAGCGAAGCGCTACACTATCGTCGGAGTTGCCGCCGATAGCAAGTACACGGAGGTGCGCGAAGAGGCGCGCCCGATGGCGTACTTCCCTTACACGCAAGTTCCGGGGAACCTGACCATGCAGGTAGAGCTTCGGACCACCGGCAACCCTGCATCTTTTCTCCCGATGGTGCGCCATGTAGTGAATGAATTTGCCCCTGGCCTGGCTCCGCTCCAACCCAAAACACAAGAGGAGCAATTTGCAGAATCGCTGTCAGACGAGCGTTTGTTTGCGCGACTGGCAACATTCTTCGGCCTGCTGGCAGTGGTGCTAGTGGCAACCGGCTTGTACGCAACATTGGCTTATAAAGTTGTTCGACGCACATCCGAGATCGGCGTGCGCATGGCGGTGGGAGCTCAACAGCATCAGGTGCTTTGGATGATCATCCGCGAGAGCCTGGTCTTATGTCTCTTCGGCACGCTGTTAGGACTACCGGCAGCCATTGCCGGAGCCCGGCTGCTCAAGGCAATGCTGTTTGGATTACAACCAGGAGATCCGGTTACGCTCATGGCGGCACTGGCAGGCATTGCATTGATCGCGCTGGCAGCGAGCTTCATCCCCGCACGTCGCGCATCACTGCTGAGCCCAGTCGTGGCACTACGCTGCGAATAATAGCAGGACGCGGTGTTCGCGCTCAGGAAGTCTGAACCAGAACAGCCATTCCGGAAACGGCCGGCAGCTCAGTCTCAATTCGGCGCGCTCGGCCGCGCTTCCCAGGATTTAACATTGCAGGTTGCGGTTGGAGGTCCTGACATGGCTCAGAAAAAGTCGAGTTCTGAAATGCAGTATCGCGTTCTGGGAGGCACGGGAGAGAAGGTCTCTGCCGTCGGGGTTGGTGGATGGCATCTCGGACTCAAACATGTGGACGAGCAGCTAGCCATTCGCATTGTGCGCAGCGCCATCGATCGCGGTATCACTTTCATGGACAACTCTTGGGATTACAACGACGGCGCCAGCGAGAGGCGCATGGGCAAAGCGTTGCGCGACGGCTATCGCGACAAGGTTTTTCTCATGACCAAGATCGATGGCCGCTCAAAGAAAGAAGCGGCACGGCAGCTCGATGAATCGTTGCGGCGGCTGCAAGTCGATCACGTCGATCTGATTCAGCACCACGAGATCATCCGCTTCGAAGATCCGAACCGGATATTCGATCCCGAGGGCGCGAACGCCGCAATGGTCGAAGCGCAGAAAGCCGGCAAAGTGCGCTACATCGGCTTCACAGGACACAAAGACCCGCACATCCATCTTTACATGCTGAGCGTTGCGAAAGAACGCGGCTTCAAATTCGCGAGTGCGCAGATGCCGCTCAACGTGATGGACGCTCACTTCCGCAGCTTCGAGAAGCTGGTCGTTCCCGAACTGGTAAAACAGAAGATCGGAGTGCTCGGCATGAAACCGATGGCCAACGGTTTAATTCTGAAGTCGAAGACGGTCACTCCGATCGAGTGCCTACACTATGCTTTGAGTCTGCCAACATCGGTGGTGATCACTGGCATCGATAGTATGGAGATTCTCGATCAGGCCTTCGAAGCGGTGGGTACATTCCGTCCGCTGACTCAAACACAACGGAACGCGTTGCTCAAGAAGACCGCGAAAGCAGCGTCGAAAGGCGAGTTCGAGCTGTTCAAAACAACGTCGATCTTCGACTCGACCGCAACCAATCCAAAATGGCTCGGCGAAGAACCCGAGCGCCTGCAGCAGATGGTGCCGATGGCGTGAGGCGACTTCCTTCACCTGCTTGGACGGAACCGACTAACTTCTACGAGTCTTGGTAGTAAGCAAATGCGCGGATGTACCCTGAAAAATTGGAGTGATCTTGCGCGCGTTCAAGGCCTGCCTGTTTCTGTTCCTTTCTATTTCGCCAATCCTCGCGCAAACGTCCGATACAGCGACGATTCTGGGACAAGTCTCCGATCCCAGTCATGCGCTGGTGCCTGGCGCGCAGATTGCCCTTACCAATGCGCTAACTGGGCTGAAGAGAACGACCATCACGGACAGTGCTGGGAAATTCTCCCTCGCGGGATTGCCGGTTGCAGGCAGCTATCGTCTCACCGCCAGCAAGGCAGGATTTGCCGACGCACATGTTGACGATCTCACTCTGGTAGCCGGCAGAACTGCCAATGTCAGCCTGCAGTTGAATATCGCCGGCGGCGCCACTGCCGTAGAAGTAACCGGCGTTGCCGGCGGAGTGCTCACCGATGAGCCGCAACTGGAAGAGCGGATCAGCTCGTTACAGGCACAAGAAACTCCGCTGTTGAATCGCCGGATCAGCTACTTGCCGCTGCTGAATTCC
>DATLKS010000493.1:0-13200 GCA_035538255.1 Terriglobales bacterium | reverse complement strand
GACATCTGAAAACAGATCTTCAGCGGGACGCAGCATGCTGCATGCTGCGTCTCAATCAAGGCATCAGCCTGCAATTGACCATCTAAGTACCCTTCCCTAAAATCGAAGATTCTGTTCCGCCTCCCACCTCCTGCATGCCATTGCGAGTCTTCAACACCCTTTCAGGGCGGGTCGAAGAGCTGAAAACGCTCGAACATAATCGTATCCGCATGTATTCGTGTGGTCCGACGGTTTATGACTACGGACACATCGGCAACTTCCGGACGTTTGTTTTTGTCGATCTCTTTCGCCGCTTTCTCCGGCAGAGTGGATACCAGCTCGACCACGTGATGAACATCACCGATGTGGACGATAAGATCATCCGCAACTCATCCGCTAAAGGCCTGGGAGTGCGGGAGTATGCAGCAAAGTACGAGCAGGCATTTTTCGAGGATATGCGGATCTTGTCTCTGGAAAAGCCGGAACAGATTGCACGCGCGACCGAACATATTCCCGAAATGGCAGCGCTTATCGCCCGTCTGCGGCAGAGGGACTTTGCCTACAAGACGGAGGATGGCTCGTACTACTTTCCTATTGCCAAATTTCCAGCCTACGGAAAACTCTCAAAGAAGGATATGACAGCGATTTCCGACGGAGCGCGCGTGGATGTCGATGAATATGAAAAAGACAATGTGCGGGATTTCGCCTTATGGAAATCGCCAAAGCCGGGAGAGGCAAAATGGGAAACCGAAATCGGTCCCGGACGCCCAGGCTGGCACATCGAATGCTCAGCAATGGCGATGGAATATCTGGGCGAGACATTGGATATTCACCTTGGGGGTGAGGACTTGATCTTTCCTCATCACGAAAATGAGATCGCGCAATCGGAGGCCGCGACTGGAAAGACCTTTGCGCATTACTGGATGCATGTCCGCTTCTTGCTGGTTGAGGGGCAGAAGATGTCAAAGAGCCTCGGGAACTTCTACACGCCTCGGGACCTGATGCTCAAAAATCACAAAGCTTCGTCGATCCGGTACCTGCTTTCATCTGTGCCCTATCAAAAGCAGCTCAATTTTACTTTCGAGGGCCTCAAACAAGCGGCGAATTCGGTCGAACGCCTGCGCAATTTCAAACTTCGTCTCGACACGGGGAACTTTCGCGATGGTTCCAATCCCGAGTTGAAAGCGCTCGCCGAATCCACCAAGCAGAAGATGCGTGCCGCCCTTGAAGATGATATGAACACAGCGCAAGCCCTTGGCGCGGTATTCGATATGGTGCGCGAAGCCAATGCTGCCGGAGATGACAGCAAACTCCTGCGCGCCGATGTGCCGGAATTGCAAGCGGCGCTTCAGCAGTTCGACGAGATATTCGCAGTCCTGAAGGACGATGATGCAGAGAAGACGAAACAAGTGCTGCAGTGGGCGCGAGCGGAAGGCAAGGTCGACGAGTCTGCCGCCAGCGCGCAAGGCTTGACCGATGCGCAAGTGGAAGCGCTCATACAGCAACGCCAGCAAGCCCGCAAAGCCCGTGACTTTGCAAAAGCCGACGCCGTCCGCAAGCAACTTGCCGATGCCGGCATCATCCTTGAGGACACGAAAGACGGACTGCGCTGGAAACGGAAATAACGGCCTACTTCTCTTTTGCTCTTGCCAGGTCCAGATCCGCTTAGCTGCTCTCGGCTATCTATGCAGCGAGTACTCCACATACATGAAGTTGGAGTCGATTCCGGGGTTGAACGGATTTCCCGTATTGGCGTTTGAAATGTGGTGATAGCGATATCCAATCGTTATCGATCGCGATTCGCTGGTGAAGATCTGCACGCCGCCCCGCAACGAGAACGTGAAGTTGAAGGAATTTGAGTTGCTGATGGGAACATCGCGAGGGAACTTCGCGAATCCGCCATTGATCCCGGTGAGCGGCTGAAAACGATGGCGGCGGCGGAAATTGAAGTCGAAGCCAACTGGTTCCAGTCCGAAGCCGTAGGTCGTTCTGCGACCCGGGTGCTGGCATGGCCCTAGATTCACGCCTGCGAAGTCATTGACTACTTCGTGAACTGATTGTGAACTGTCGCAGCCAACAAATGTAAGGTTTGGCGGAGAACCGGAGAATATGGCACCAGAGCCGACGATCGTGGGCTGAGAAACCAAGACAACAGGAAGCACATCGACTGTATATTTCCATGCCATTGAATCAGTCGCAAAAATCACTCGTCGCCAGCCGAAACCAGCCATGAAGAGATGGCGGGCTTCTGTCTTCCCAATCCATGGAAACGAATTCGGTGAATAGCCGGACCAGATCTCGTACTCGTTTGCTCCCCTGCGAAATGCGTCGGTTCGGAACTCGCGAATCTCTGGTTTGGTTTGACCTGCGGCGATCGTGGACAAAAGCAACAAAGGAAACAGAAGGCGAGATGTCATTCAGGTTAGAGAGCTGCACCTTCAGAGTACCGGATCATGATCGAAAACACACCAGAGCACCCGCCTGATCACTGCAAGATCTGGAAGCAGTCCATCAGTCGGCGCTGGCTTCGCAAACGGAGCCGGATTTGCTCTGCTCGCGTGCAGAGCGCAGCTTGGAAGTGGTAACCAAAACTACGGCGGCGATGATCACGATCATGCCAATACTCATGTAGCGGTCGATGCGCTCTCCGTGGAGAATCCATCCAAGAAAGACCGCTACTACGGGATTTACATAAGCATATGTCGCCACCTTTGGAGTTGGCACGTGTTCCAGCAGCCAAATGTAGGCTGTGAAGCCGACCAGCGATCCAAAGGTTACAAGATAGGCAATCGCGAGCCACCCGGTACGCGACCAGTCCGCGCGATGGAAATCTCCGAGACCTAAGGCAATGAGGGCGTTCACGATTCCTGCAAGTGTCATCTCCCATCCCGTAGCCGCAAACGGTCCTACACCCAATTGAAGGCGCCGAGACAGTACCGATCCCAGAGCCCAGCTGAGAGACCCAAGTACAAGGACGAGGCAAACCACCAAATCACGTTTCCCAATAGCGGTCCCGTTCGCAAGATCCGGCCATAGCAAAGCCAGCAGTCCAAGGATTCCGAGCAGCAGGCCGCCCCAACCCAACTTGTTCAGGCGATCCCCACCAAGGATGGCTTCAATGGTCGCAATCCAAATTGGGACAACGGCAACGATCATTGCCGCGAGCCCGCTATTGATGTACTCCTCCGTCCATGCCAGGACAACGTTGCCGCCGGTGAGCAGCAGCACGCCTATGAGCAGCAGCCGTAGCGCATCCTTTGCCGAGAGGGCGATGGTCTTGCCAGTCAAGGCGCACCATCCCAGCATCAGCGCACCAGCAATGAGGAACCGCAACGCCCCTAGAAGGGCGGCGGGAAAATGG
Source organism: Terriglobales bacterium (assembly GCA_035538255.1). Lineage (GTDB taxonomy): Bacteria > Acidobacteriota > Terriglobia > Terriglobales > Acidobacteriaceae > Gp1-AA112. The sequence continues at coordinate 9,860 of DATLKS010000493.1, read as the reverse complement.
CGCACAGCGATGAGAATTGCGAGGTACGTAGAGCCCCAGAAGAAGTAAACGAGGCCAAAGCTAACGCCCACCCGGACACGGTGCGTCTGCTCCCGCTCCTGCTGCGTCGGTATTTGTGTGAGGGTTGCCATAATGGGGATACAGTCTTCAGGGATGCTAGGAAACAGCTCGGTTAGACGCCATCCGCATTTTCAACGCAGAGTCCTGCAGGACGGGTCGGAGTACCTTTAGAAGCAGCCACTTAGCAGATAGAGGAACGAGACCTCTTGAACGCTTCAAAAAACTTTACATCGGTCCTGTACCCCTCCTGTAGGGGACATGACCTGTTGTTCCTTGTGGGCTGATTACCAGGAGCATATCCTTGCATCAAAGGCAGTAAAGGGGACCAAATGGCCGAGAACCACTTCGTAATTTTGTGCGTCGATGACGAACCCGCCGTTCTCAAGCCGATGGAGATCATGTTGCAGCGGCGAGGATTTCGTGTGGTTTCGGCGAAAGACGGCTCATCTGCCATCGACCTCTTTCGCCAGATAAAGTTCGACGCCGTGATTCTCGACTATTCCATGCCGGGCATCTCCGGTGGCGAGGTTGCACGAGCGCTACGCGAGGAGAATGCTTCCGTTCCCATTATTCTGCACACGGGTTACAAGGAGATCACCGATCCTCTGCTCGTAAACGTCACGTGCACGTTGCCGAAGGGAAGCCTCAGTTTTCTTGTCACAAAGCTCAATGATTTGCTGCATGTGCCCGAGAGTGCAAGGGCTGAAAACTCAGAGGCAGAAGTTTCGGCTGAAACTGAATCGCCTGCTCAATCGGCACAGGTGGCATGAGAGCGAATCCGGTGCGGCTATAATTGGTTACAACGATGCAGGTTGCCAGCCACAAACTCCTGACAAACCGACTCAGCGCGCTTGGCGCTGCTGCATGTTGGCTCAAGTATTTGGCTGGTCCGCGCCGATATTTGGCGGTCCTGCCGTCGCACGTTCGTCCTAACCTCTTCGCCGGAGACTAATCCGGCTCACCTCGCCTGCTCGCAGACCTTGTATCCCGTCCGCAAACTCACATGCATGGACTTCCCATGCCCTTTCGCGAGGAGAACTCTCATGGTTACTGAAATGATGACTCGTCCTGCAGAGACGAAGTCCGCTCTGCCCAAGATCAAGACTGGGCTTCCTGGTCCAAATGCGAGGCGCATCATCGCCGAAGACGAACGGTTGATCTCGCCCAGCTACACCCGTTCGTACCCACTCGTCGTAAAACGTGGCCGAGGCGCCATCATCGAAGACGTCGATGGCAACGAGTTCCTCGATTTTTCTGCGGGTATCGCCGTCACTTCGACCGGACACTGCCACCCGGAGGTCGTCGCAGCCATCCAGCGGCAGGCAGGCGAACTGATCCACATGTCGGGAACTGACTTCTACTACGAGTCGATGACGCAGCTTGCCTCGCGGCTCAGCAACATTGCTCCAATGAGCGGCCCGCACAAATTCTATTTCGGGAACTCTGGAACCGAAGCTGTGGAATGCGCGCTGAAGCTGGCGCGCTATCACACCAAGCGACAAGGCGTGCTCGCGTTCTACGGCGCCTTTCACGGACGCACCATGGGATCACTCTCTCTAACCGGTTCGAAGCCGCAGCAGCGCCGGCGATTTGCGCCGCTCGTACCTGGCGTCACGCACGCTCCGTTTCCGTACACGTATCGGTTTGGGGAAGGCAAGAGGGAACGCGAGTATGGCCTCGCGTGTGCGAAGTTCATCGAGGAGCGTCTATTCAAGACAACGCTGCCTCCCGAAGAAGTTGCAGCGATTTTCGTCGAGCCTATTCAAGGTGAAGGCGGATATGTTCCTGCTCCGGCCGAATTTCTGCGAGAGCTCCGGCGCATCTGCGATGAAAACGGCATCCTGCTCGTCGCAGATGAAGTTCAATCGGGTGCGGGTCGCACGGGTAAGTGGTGGGCGATTCAACACTCCGGAGTCGAGCCTGACATCGTCTGCATTGCCAAAGGCATTGCATCGGGCATGCCGCTCGGTATTACCATGACTCGCGCCAGCGTCATGGACTGGATTCCAGGTTCACACGCTTCTACGTTCGGCGGGAATCCCGTAGCAATCGCGGCCGCGCTCGCCAGCATGGACGTGATCGAACGCGAAGGTCTCGCCAACGCCGCCAAACTCGGCGAGAAGATGAAGCAGCGCATGTCTGCGTGGATCAGCAAGCATCCGATGGTGGGCGACGTACGCGGTCAGGGATTGATGCTCGCAGTTGAAATCGTCAAGGACAAGAACAGCAAGACGCCTGTGTCGAAAGAACGCGACCGTATCGTCCAGCTTGCGTTCGAGCAGGGCGTGCTCTTTCTCGGCTGTGGAGAGACGTCGATCCGCTTATCGCCGCCGCTGCTCATCTCCGAACAGCAAGGCGACCATGCCCTCGACGTGCTGGAGAATTGTATTGGTCAGGTGGAGACCGGAAAATAGCCTGTTGTTCTGCTGCCTGAAGTATGAGGAATTTCTATGCAAGGTTCACCGTCTGCGATAGCTTAGGCATTCGTCGCCCCGCCGGGCGGCTCGGAATGAACTCAATGCTGCTCCGATCAACCATTCGCGCGCTTGACCGTCTCACGACTCTTTTGGGGCGCACTCCCGAACGCGCTCCGCATCTCCTTTCCGGCGCACGAGGGGAAGACGAGGCTTACTTCTACCTCCGCAAGCTTGGATTCACCGTCGTTGCTCGCGATTACCGCTTGCCGCGCCGACGTCGATCTGATCGCATGGGAAAAGGAAACGCTCTGCTTCATTGAAGTCAAGACGCGTGCCAAGCGCAATTTTATGCCCGCAGAAGCCGCTGTCGATGATGAGAGGCGCGCAACGTTATCTGCGCTTGCCCGCGATTATCTCCGGGCAACACGCTCACCTGAACTCGAGCCCGCCTCAATTCCGCTTTGACGTAATCAGCGTTTATCTCGAAAGTAATGATTCTGTCGGTTCGGCGAATGTAACGCTCTTCAGGGACGCGTTCCGAATGTCATAAAATGAGAGTAGCCCCCGGAAAGGACCAGAGTTGCCCGAGCTGAGGAAGGACCCCGTCACGGGACGCTGGGTCATTATTGCAACCGATCGCGCCCGCAGGCCAAGCGGTTTCAGCCGACACACAGTAGTTCTCAAGGGCGGATTCTGCCCATTCTGTCCGGGTAACGAAAGCAAGACTCCACCCGAGATCCTCGCCTACCGCAACGGCAGCGAAAGGGACAAGCCGGGCTGGTCGGTACGCGTAGTACCAAACAAGTATCCCGCTTTGGGAATCGAGGGGAACCTTGACCGTCGTGCTGATGGCATGTACGACCGAATGAATGGCATCGGCGCGCATGAGGTCATCATCGAGACTCCCAACCATCGACAGACCTTTGCGGACATGCCCGACAAGAGCATCGAAGACGTGCTCTGGGCATTTCGCGACCGTATCGCCGATCTCAAGCAGGATCGCCGCTTCAAATACATTCTCATCTTCAAGAACCACGGCGAGCCAGCCGGCGCGACTCTCGAACATCCACACTGCCAGTTGATCGCGCTGCCGATCGTTCCTCGCCAGGTGCTCGACGAGCTCGAGGGCGCAAGCAAATACTACGATCTGAAGGAACGCTGCATCTTCTGCGACATCGTTCAGCAGGAAAGTTCCGGGAAGGAACCGCGCCTGGTTGCAGAGAATCGCGGATTCGTCGCCGTATCGCCATACGCCCCACGATTTCCTTTTGAGACCTGCATCCTACCCAAAAGCCATGAAGCGTCGTTTGAAAATGCCAGCTCCGGAGATTTCGAGACTTTGGCCAAAATGATCAAACTGGTAATCGGCAAGATGGACGCGGTGCTCGAGCGTCCCGCGTACAACATGGTGCTGCATACCGCGCCTCTGCAAGCCCACGATTCCGTGGATTACTACCACTGGCACATCGAGCTAATTCCCAAATTGACAAAAGTGGCAGGCTTCGAATGGGGCACCGGCTTCTATATTAATCCAACGTCGCCGGAGGAAGCCGCCCGCTATTTGCGCGAAGCGGTGGTGGAAACGCCGGAGCTAGCAGGTACACGGTAGTCTTGACTTGACCTGAATACGGGCTGGATCTTCGGTGAGCCGCCGCGAAAATTCCCGATCCGTTTTCAAGCATCCCTAGCCAATGCCTAGAACCTTACGCGGATCTTCATGCGTGCTCGCCTCATTCAGTAAGTCCTCTATCGTTTTGTTAGAATCGCGCCTTCACACTTTTGGATATGCAAGCTTCGTCCCACATGCCGTTCGCGCAGTGGAGGCACATGATGTTCCTGTCTTCGAGTGCCGCGCGCTTGCTGCTGGCGGCTGCGCTGGGAGGAATCATCGGCCTCGAGCGGACGATCCATCGTAAAACGGCCGGCATTCGCACCAACATGTTCATTTGCATGGGCGCGGCGATGTTTACGATTCTCTCCGATGTGATTCCTGATCCGGGCATCGGCGACCGCACCAGGATAGCGTCGAACATCGTGCAGGGCGTGGGTTTCCTGGGCGCCGGCGCTATTCTTCATAACAAGGGAGCAGTTTCCGGGCTTACGACTGCAGCTACCATCTGGGTGGTCGCTTCCATTGGCATGGGCGCCGGCGCAGGACATTATCTGCTGGCTACTATGGCGACTGTGATTATTCTTATCGCCCTCAATTTGCTCGGCTGGACCGAGGCTAAGCTGGGGCTTAAGGCGATAACGATCAGCTATGAGGTTACAGGTAAGAGCGCTCCCGAAATTCTTCACCAATTAAATGAGATTCTTGGAGAGTCGCACCACTTCACGCACGATTTTCAGGTAGGCAGATCGCAAAATGTGTCGCGGGTAGTATTCAAACTTACCTGCACTCTACCGGGGCACAAGGCGCTTCAGGCCAGGTTGAGGATGCATCCTGAATTTGAGAGCGTCTCCACATTTGACAGCACCGTCGAAGAATGAGCTCCCCACGCATTCCGTTTTTCAAAGCAGAAGCCTGCGGTAATGACTTTCTCATCGTTGCGTCGGAGCACTTGGGCGCAGACCCTGCAGCTCTTTCGCGGCGTTTATGCGATAGGCATCAGGGCGTCGGCGCCGACGGGGTGGAGTGGGTGAGCATCGATGCACAAGGGCGGATTCTCGCCCGGCTATTCAACCCCGATGGCTCCGAAGCTGAGATTTCCGGGAATGGAACTCGCTGCGTTGCAGCGTGGGCGGTGGAGACCCGTGGAGGCTCAGAGGTCCAAGTGCTCACCGAAGCAGGCGAAAAGGAATGCATGTTGCTTCGGCGTTCCGACAACGAATTTGAGTTTATGATCGAAATGGGACACGCTGACATTCTCGGCGAAAAGACGATTGGAACTCCGAACGGCTGTGCGAAAGGACTCGTGATTTCAACCGGCAATCCGCATTTTGTCGAGTTCGTCGATCAGTTTCCGGCAAATTGGCAGGCACGGGCGGCTGAGATCCAGAAGAGCAAAGAGTTTCGGCATGGCACGAACGTGGAGTTCGTCCGCGTAGTCGGTCGCAACAAAATCGAGTTCCGCATCTTTGAGCGCGGCGCTGGCGAGACACAATCATCAGGAACAGGCTCTTGCGCATCTGCTATTGCAGCCATTCATGCGGGCAAGGCAGCATCCCCGGTAGAGGCCTATGCTCCAGGCGGCAAGCAGGTCGTGCATTGGGACGGAGCCGACGCTCTGTTGCTCGAAGGTCCGGCAAGACTCGTGTGTCGAGGGGAGTTTCTTTTTTAGTGTGCGTGGCCCGGTTCCAGAAAAAGCGTAAAAGCTACTCATCTAGATCAATCATCTAGATTATGAATGCAGCAGTGTGATATTCTTCCACATGAGCATGCGTACAGTTGGTTTATTCGAGGCCAAGCAAAAACTTTCAGAGTTGGTTGATCAGGCGAGTGGAGGCGAGAGAATTGGAATTACTCGCCGTGGGAAATTGGCCGCTCTGATTGTGCCGGTGAAACCAGAGCTCAGCCCAGAGAAAGTCTTTGCGAATATCGAAGCTATTCGCAAGCGAGCCAAGCCCCTCAAGGGAATCAGCATCAAAGCGATCATCGAACAAGGTCGTGGTTGACGGTGTTCGTTTTAGACGCTTCGGTCGCCCTTCGCTGGTTTCTCGACAAGCCCATCCCTGCATATGCTTGCCGCGTAAGGCAGCTCCTTCTTGCGGGCGATCAGGCAATTGTGCCATCCCTCTGGCATCTCGAAATGGCGAATAGTGTGGCCATAGCCGAGCGCCGTAAAATTCTGCGCGCGGCTGACGTTGATCAGGCGTTGGTGGAGATCGAAAATCTGGTGAGCCTGTTTATCCGCACAGAAGCAAGCTCTAGCACTATTCGTCAGGCATTTACGACCGCTCGTTTGTTTGGGCTTTCCGCCTATGACGCAACTTATTTGCATCTTGCCAGGCGGGAGAGCTTGCCACTCGCCACTCTTGATGATCAGCTTCGGGCCGCGGCCCGCAAGACGAGGGTTGATATCGTGTAGGAGTTTCTGGTTTTCGAGAGCGCAACGGGAAATCGAAGGCATACGCCGACTTTATTCTTGATGCGGAGTCTTTATCTTTGAATCGGCTAAGATTGGGATTTCTGTGAGTGCCGCTTCCAAATCATTGCTTCATCCCGCTGCTCTTCTTCCGGGCGACACCATTGCCATTGTCGCGCCTGCCGGAGCGGTCAAACCGGAAGCGTTCGAGGCCGGCCTGGCGAGCCTGCGCAACCTTGGTTTCAATCCGGTCTATTTACAAAGTATCTTTGATCGTGAACTGTACTTCGCCGGCACAGCGGCTCGTCGTGCAGATGAGCTCCATGAAATGTTTCGTGCTCCGGAAGTGAAGGCAATCATCTGTGCTCGCGGAGGATATGGAACCAACCACCTCTTGCATTACTTGAATTTGGATGTGATCGGAAGCAATCCGAAAATTTTCTGCGGTTACAGCGATGTAACCACGCTGCTCACATATTTTCATCGAAAACTCGGATTAGTGGGCTTTCACGGCCCGATGTTGGCGAAGGACTTTGCCCGGCCGGATGGCGTCCACGCTTCGTCGTTTTCCGCTGCCACTAACGGAGAAACATCTTGGAATATTACAAACGCAGACTCTCCCGAACTCCAGCCCATCCGCCCTGGAGTTGCCGAGGGAAAACTGTATGGCGGATGTCTCTCTCTGCTGGTCGCCTCGTTAGGCACTCCCCATGAGATCGAAACTGAAGACACAATCCTCTTTCTCGAGGACCTGGGCGAGTGGCCGTATCGCATCGATCGCATGCTGATGCACCTCAAATACGCCAACAAACTGAAGACCGTGCGGGGCATCGTCTTTGGAGAGATGCTTGACTGTGCTCCGCCTGCCGGTTCGGGCTACACCCTGCAGCAAGTGATCGCGCGTACGCTGGCTGAATTCAATATACCGATCGCTTTCGGTCTGCGATCCGGGCACGTTTCTGGTGGGAACATAACCCTGCCCATCGGAGTGCGCACGCGGTTATTTGTCGGCACCAGCATCATGCTGGAAATTCTCGAGCCGGCGACCGTCGCCCGAATTGAACGCAGCAAAGCAGGGAAGAATTGAGCGAGCGCGACCACGTACATCTCATCGGGATCTGCGGGACGGCCATGGCTTCGCTCGCTGGACTTCTAAAGCAGCGCGGCTTTACTGTTACAGGCTCCGACGCTGCCGCCTATCCGCCGATGTCGGATCTGTTGCGCAGCATGAATATTCCAGTGGCAGAGCCGTACTCCGAAGCCAACCTGAAGCCGCGCCCTGATGTGGTTGTAGTTGGCAACGCGATCTCGCGGGGCAATATTGAACTGGAGCACGTTCTCGATCATCACATCCCATTTCGGTCCATGCCCCAAGTACTTCATGAGAGTTTTCTGCGCGGGCGCGAGCCGATCGTTGTCGCAGGCACTCACGGTAAGACAACCACGACATCAATGCTCTCGTGGATCTTTCAGATGGCAGGAAAGAATCCGTCATTTCTGATCGGCGGCGTGGCCGAGAACTTTGGCACCAGCTTCGCTCTGCGCCAGACAAAGCACTTCATCCTCGAGGGCGACGAATATGACACCGCATTTTTCGATAAAGGATCGAAGTTCCTGCACTATTTTCCCGATGCGGTAATCCTTACCTCAGTCGAGTTCGATCATGCCGACATCTACATAGACCTGGCTGCAGTAAAGACAGCGTTCAAGCGGCTCGTCAATTTGATTCCGCGGAGTGGTTATCTAGTCGCGTACGATGACTCGGCGAACGTCGACGAATGCATCGCCCGCGCGTTCTGCAAGGTGGAACGCTATGGACAACGAGAGGGCTCAGCGTGGCACATCTGCGATCTGCATTTCGCGCCTGCCGAAACTTCATGGACGCTAGAACGCGAAGGGCAGCACTGGGCCGAGCTGCGAATGCCATTGGCCGGGGAGCACAACGTGCTCAATGCCACCGCGGCGGCGGCGATGGCTGCAAGGTATGAGCTTCCGGTTGAAGCCATTGTCGAAGCGCTGGCAACCTTCAAAAGCGTGAAGCGCCGGCTTGAAGTGAAGGCGGAAGTAGGCGGAGTAACCATTATTGACGACTTCGCTCATCATCCCACCGCTATCGCAGAGACGTTGAAGGCTCTGCGCACTCGTTACCAGGGGCGGCGGCTTTGGGCGATCCTCGAACCACGCTCGAACACGCTGCGTCGAAACGTCTTCTTCAAAGAACTGGTTTTCAGCCTCGGCAAGGCTGATGAGATCGTAATCGCCAGCGTCTTCAAAGCAGAAGCCATTCCCGAATCAGAACGCCTTTCCAGCACCGCGCTGGTAAAGGAACTCAAAAAGCAAGGTCGCCATGCCCGCGAGTGTAAAGACGCCGATGCTATCGTGGATTCCATCGTGCCGGAACTGCGCGAAGGAGATATTGTGGCGATTCTTTCGAACGGCGGCTTTGGCGGAATTTACGAAAAGCTTCCCGCGCGGCTATCCACTACCGCATGAAAATCACTGCCGGGCATTTATCTCTCTTCCTTGCCCTCGTTCTCTCGTTTTCCGTTGCCGCGTCAGGCCAACACGAATCCAAGCTCGATTACACCATAACCCTGGCCGACGCTGTTCGTCATCGCGTGCACGTCAGCATGACTTACGATCCCGGGAGCGGAGGAAACCAGGTTCAGCTCCCGGTTTGGAACGCTCTCTATCAGGTCAGAGATTTTTCGAAAAATGTGATCGGATTCAAAGCCTCCAGCCAATCCGGGGAACAGTTTCCAGGTAAGCAACTCGACAAAACGACTTGGGAATTCCAGTCCAGACCGGGCTGGGTGATTCTCGACTATGACATCATTCTTGACGAAGCTGGTCCGTTTGGCGCGCAATTCAACGCGCATCACGCCTTCTTCAATCTCGCCGAGGTGTTGATGTATCCGGTGAATGGGCGCGAGTTCCCCATCACGCTCCGGATTTCTGATGTGCCTCCCCGCTGGAAGCTTGCTACAGCTCTGCCGTCAGCGGACCTTCCGGCGGCTCAGCCAGGAGCATCAGCCGGCTACGTTTTGCGCGCAGATAATTATGATGGTCTCGTTGACAGTCCTTGTGAGGTCGGAGAGTTCGCCGAAACCGATTTTGAGCAGGGCGGCGCAAAATATCGGGTTGTAATCGATGCGAATGCGGGCGATTACGATGCGTCGAAAATCGTGGATTCGCTCAAGAAGATCACGGCGGCGGAGGTCGAGTGGATGAACGATCGTCCGTTCGATTCATACGTCTTCATCTATCATTTGCCGCGCGGACCGGCTGGCGGAGGTATGGAGCATGCATTCTCAACCGCGATCGATCACTCCGCGAACGATCTGAAAGATCTGAAGAA
>DATLKS010000492.1:0-2589 GCA_035538255.1 Terriglobales bacterium | reverse complement strand
CGCGGATTGCGGCACCAGACCGGCCTCAGCCAGCGTCTCCGTGGCCGCGATTTCGACGCGCAGCCACATGCGAAATCGGTTTTCCTCACTCCAGATGCGCCCCATTTCGGGGCGGGTATAACGTGCGATCAAGGTTGCCTCAGATTCAATGAGAACTCCGTGCCAACGAGAGAACAGAAAGAATAGCCTAGAAGCAGGCGTGCACGCGACTCTCCACGCAGTCCGAACGCGCTGCGATAAACTGAAAAATCAGGCGACTGTGGTCGCTTGCGTACGCTATCGCAGGCGATGGTCGCCTTTCTGACTATGAGTACACGTTCGCAAAATGCGGTTAAAGCTCCCCGATTAGCCGATTTCACCACCGACTTGCGAGTGATTCCGATGTCGGCGATCTGTATTGGGATTGGTGTAATTGGCGCGTACCTCGCGCTCATCCTGCTCAAGCTGATCACCTTATTTACGAACCTGTTTTTCTTTCATCATTGGAGCTTCGCTTATAAGTCGCCCGCACTGAATACACTCGGGTACTTCGTGATTCTCGCGCCGGTTATCGGCGGTCTGATCGTCGGCATTATGGCCCGCTACGGTTCTGAGCGCATCCGGGGACACGGGATCCCTGAAGCAATTGAGGCCATCCTGCTGAAGGGCGCGAAAGTTGAACCGCGCGTTGCCATCCTTAAGCCGGTGTCGGCGGCGATCGCCATCGGTTCCGGCGGGCCGTTCGGCGCTGAAGGGCCGATCATCATGACTGGAGGCGCAGTCGGATCTCTGATCGCGCAGTTCTTCCGCCTCAGCAGCGCGGAACGCAAGACGCTGCTGGTTGCCGGTGCGGCGGCAGGAATGTCGGCGACGTTTGCTGCTCCCGTCTCCGCCGTGCTGCTCGCAGTTGAGTTGCTGCTTTTTGAATGGAAGCCGCGCAGCCTTATCCCTGTCGCCATGGCGAGCGCAACGGCTGCAGCCGCCAGGCACTATCTGCTCGGACTTGGGCCGCTGTTTCCCATTCCGGAACATCACATGGCGATGAACGCCATGAGATTGGCGTCCTCGATGCTCGTCGGGCTCTTTGCCGGCATTTTGGCAGCCCTGCTCAGCTCGGCCATTTATCTCGTCGAAGATGGATTCAGCCATTTGCCCATTCACTGGATGTGGTGGCCTGCGTTGGGGGCTGTTGTAGTGGGAGTTGGCGGGCTGTTCTTTCCCCAGGCGTTAGGCGTGGGCTATGACGTGATTGCCTCGATGCTCGATCACGATCTCCCCTTTCAAATGCTTCTAGGAATTTTCTTCGTTAAAGGGATTATCTGGTCTGTTTCGCTGGGATCGGGAACTTCGGGAGGCGTACTGGCGCCGCTGCTAATCATGGGCGGTGCGCTCGGCGGACTCGAATCTCGCTTCTTGCCCAACTATGGCGTGGGGCTTTGGCCGCTTGTGAGCATGGCTGCCGTTCTGGCCGGGGCTCTTGGCGCACCGCTCACGGCGGTTGTATTTGCCTTCGAACTCACACATGATCCTGGCGTGCTGCTGCCTTTGCTGATCTCCGCCTTGGTTTCCTATGGATTCGTCGTCTTAACGTTGCCGCGATCCATTCTCACCGAGAAGCTGAGCCGTCGCGGATATCATCTGTCGCGCGAATACATCGTCGATCCTATGGAGAGCCTGGCAGTCGAAGAGGTAATGCGTACTCACATCGCCAAGCTTTCTACTGATGCTCCTCTCGATCAGGTGCGTGAAGCCTTGCGTGTTGACGAGAAGCTCGGAGTCCAGCGGCTATTCCCCGTAGAAGACGCGGACGGTAATATGGCGGGCGTCATCCCGCGATGGGATCTGGAGCAATTTGTGGCGGGAAAGAAGGGGCCAACGCTTTCTTCGCTCGTCGTCACTCAGCCCGTAGTTGCCTATGACGATGAACGGCTGACGCGTATTGTCCAGCGCATGGCGAACAGTGGATTCACTAAGCTACCCGTAGTCAGGCGTGAACAGCCAACCAAGGTCGTTGGCATCGTATCGCTATCGGACTTGCTCAAGGCCCGTATTGCCGCTCAGGATATCGAAGAGCGCCGCGAACGTGTGCTCCAACTCAGCGTTCCTCTAATTTTCCGCGGAGAAGAGCCCGACGAAAGTCCCGAGCGCAACGCCGATTAATGTATTGTGATTGCCAGCAAGTGTACACGCGGCGTGCTGCGTATCTGCTGCGCATCACGCTGGGAAAAATAGTCGGTAGCCTGCAAACTCGCGCCATTCCGTCAGCTCAGGCATCCTGTTCTCGATTTTCGGACTATCTAATCAGGTGCAGTTCACAATTGACAGCTCACAATTGCGGATGAGTATTTTTCGGCTAGTTTACCTATGCGTAGCGCTGGCCATGTGCTCGTGTCTGTTGACTGCTCAGCAGACAGCCCGGCGCACTCCGATCCCCGTCTCTCCGTCAACGCATAGGGGCACTTCCGTGACGATAGTGGTAAGCGATGAAAACAATCTCGTGGTGCCCGACTGCCTGGTGGCACTTACCGACAACGACACCGGAGAAGTGCTGAGACTTCAGACTGATGCGGCCGGACGCGGACATTTTTTGAACCTCTATGCCGAACATAC
>DATLKS010000491.1:0-2582 GCA_035538255.1 Terriglobales bacterium | reverse complement strand
GCACGCTGGCGCTTCGCCCGGCAGTCATCCTCATGGACGAGCCCTTTGGCGCTCTCGACGCACAAACTCGCAGCGAGATGCAGCAGTTACTGCTGAAAGTGTGGCAAGAAACCGCCAGTACGATCTTATTTGTTACGCACGACGTGGAGGAGGCGATTTACCTGGCGGACAGGATTTTCATTATGAGCGCGCATCCGGGAACCATTGTCGAAGATGTCCAGGTACCCTTCGAGCGCCCTCGCGAGCTGAGCCTGAAAGAACGAAATGAGTTTCACGAGCTGCAGAGCTACGTTCTCGGCCGTTTGCGTAAAGCTCCCGGCAACGGCCAGGTGCGGGTGAGTGTCTAAATGGGTCCCCCTGACTTGCAGGATCTGCCGCGTCCTCAAACTGCGTTAGAAGACATCAACTACGTAAAAGAGGCCTTCCATTCGCAATACAACTGGATCGGAATGGGCGCGGCTGGCGCTTTTGCCCTGGTCAGCGGCACCTTTTTGCCAATCATTCTTGGGGCGGGACTGGAGATGATCTACCTGGCCATCGTTCCGCAGAGTTCACGTTTTCGGAGGCTGATACGATCCTTGGAGTTCGCCGAGGAACAACGAAAACATCAGGAAAAACTGGATGAGATGCTGAAGCACTTGCCCGCCGAAATGGAGAGCCGCTATGTCCACGCGGCGCAAGTCTGCGCTTCGATCCGTGCCAATTTTGCTCAGTTGTCGAGCGCATCCCAGATCTTTCTGCAGCAGATTGATGCGAGCCTCCAGGGATTGCTGACCGGCTACGCCCGATTGTTGCTGGCGGCCGCTCAGCAACAGCAGTACGTGAAGAGCACTGAGCAGGATGGCATCAAGCACGAGATCGCGTCCCTGCAGAAGGCGCTGAGCAGTGATCCACCGAAGGTGGTGGAGATTAACCAAAAACGCACCGAGATTCTCACCAAGCGCCTGGAGAAGTTCGATAAGATTTCCGAAAACCGCAAGGTGGTCGACGCGCAATGTTCCGCCGTTGAGGATGTGCTGATGCTGGTGCGCGATCAATCGGTCACCATGCGAGACCCGCAGCAGGTCACCGAGCGTCTCGACAGTCTCGTGAAAGACGTGGAGCAGACCGAGCAGACCGTGCAGCAAGTGGAAGCGATCTTCAGCGGCATGTCGCCGGATTTGGACGGATTGATGTCGCTGGACGACAACTCCGCGTCTTCAGGCCCAAACCGGATACGGATGTCGAACTAGATGCCCACGAGTATAACAACGTTAGGAAAGTACCTGGAAGCGCTTCCCGCGTGGGCGCGCGAGCTCTCCGAAAAATACTATTCGCGCTCGTTCGCCCTGTTTGTGCTCTACGGAAATGTGCGCGATCTCGTACCGTTGCGCGGTCAGGAGACTACAAACTTCGTTCCCCTCGACGAGTTTCTCTCCGGTGCGCTCTTTGGCCAACGCGATATAGTTCTGCACTACGACCGCGGTGGGCTGAATTTCGGCTCTGCTAACAGTCAAGCCGACTTCCGCCGCGCCCTCGAGGGTTACGACAGCTTTCACGGCACCAGCTACTCGCAAGGAGGGCTGCCGCGCAATCCAGACGCGGTATTGAACCTGCTTGACAACTATCTACGCCTGCGTATTGCCGACGGCAAGAAGATCGGGCTGGTCATTGATTTCGCCGAGACCATCGCCCCGGCGGGCGACATTTCCGGTATGTCCGCGGATGATCGCAATGCCTTGGTCATCCTCAAACGTTGGGCGCGCAACACCGCTTTTCTGAACGCGGATGTCACCATCTGCCTCGTATCGGAAAATCAGATTGAACTGAATCAGGGCATCGTGCAACATCCGGGCGTTTCGTCGATCGGCATCCCGTTGCCGGATTATGCCGAGCGGCTGGAGTTTATCCGGTCGCTATTGAAGAATCAGGAACTGCCAACTGGCTCCGAGGTGAACGATGAGACCTTAGCCAAGCTAGGGGCGGGCTTGAAGCGAGTTCAGCTACAGAGTTTGATCTACCACGCAGTGCAGAACCGGCAACCGCTCACGTTGAAGTTTCTATCGGACCGGAAGAGGGACCTGATTGAAGCAGAATCCGGCGGACTGCTGGAGTTCGTGCAGAGTCGGTTCGATTTGTCGTTTGTCGCGGGCAACGACCAGGCGAAACGGAAGCTGCAGGACGCCGCCCAAGCGATTCACGCGGGCAATACGGATGTGCTGCCCATGGGTTATGTAATCTGCGGACCGGTGGGTACGGGGAAGACGTTCATCACGACCTGCTTCGCCGGCGAAGTCGGGATTCCAGCGGTTACGCTGAAGAACTTTCGCAGCATGTGGCAAGGGGTTACGGAAGGCAACGTGGAGCGGGTCTTGACGTTGCTCAAAGCCATGAGCCCAATTGCTGTGATTGTCGATGAGGCCGATGCTCAACTGGGAGACCGCTCCAGTTCCGGCGACAGCGGGGTGGGCAATCGCGTGTTTGCCCAGATCGCGCAGTTCATGGGCAACACCGAGTTCAGAGGTAAGGTGATCTGGTTTCTCCTCACCTGCCGTCCTGATCTCTTGCCTGTGGACCTCAAGCGACAGGGCAGGGCCGAGGAG
>DATLKS010000490.1:0-7674 GCA_035538255.1 Terriglobales bacterium | reverse complement strand
CACTCGTTCGACTTGGTAGCGCAGGTTTTTAGTTTAACAGCCAACGCCTGGTCAGAATGCGAATGGGCTCTAGCCGCAGCCGAGCCCACTCCCACGTTCCCAAAATGGTCCGACCGCGGTTTCAAGACGGCCACAATTGAGGCTGGCGGCCGAACGTGGGTAGATGCGCGTGTACTTGGTGGACATTGTGACGGGGGTGGAGTTTACCAATTACCCGGTCCGCAGTGCCACCATGGGCTCCACGCCTGCCGCACGGCCCGCGGGAATCGCTGAAGCGAGCAGTGCAGCTACGCCGAGCATCAGCGCGGCTAACAGAAGCATGACGGGATCCCAGAACTTAACGCCGAAGAGTTGGCTGCTCATCAGCCGGCCGGCTCCAATCGCTGCGGGAATGCCGATCGCCAGGCCGATGCCGATTTGGGAAAAGGCGCCACGCAGGACCATCTGCATCACATCGCCGCGATCCGCTCCCAGAGCCATGCGAACGCCGATCTCGCTGGTGCGCTGTTCCACCGTGTACGCCATCACGCCATAGAGCCCGATTGCAGCCAGCACCAGGCCAAGGAAACCGAAGAGCGTAGTCAGAGTGGCGATCATGTTTTCCTGATCGAAATCGTTATCCACAACTTTGGAATACGGACCAACTTCGTTGAGGACGAAGTTGGGATCGAAGCTGGCCAGTGTTTTACGGACGCGGTCTTCCATGTTGGGCGGGTTTCCCGGCGCCCAGATGATGATGTTGTAGAGAAAATGCGACTCGCTTTCGAAGTTTATATAGACTGGATCGTCATACTTTATGGTCTGCGCCTCCGGTAGCCAGAACATTGGTCCGATCGGCTCTTTCACATTCCAAGTCATGTAGCGAATGTCCCTGACGACGCCGACGATTTCGAAGCTCGAGGAATACTTGATGCGGTCCATCCCGAAGTGCTGGCCGATGGGGTTCTGGTCTTTGAAGAACTTCTTGGCAAAGGCCTCATTGATGACGGCTACTTTGCGAGTCGCGTCTGTGTCCTCTTCGGTGATGGGGCGACCGAGCAGAATCTTCGCACCGATAGTCTCGAAGAAGCCGGGCATCACCCGTGCCCATCCGGCGCTGGTATCTTCTTTTGGTGGAGGTTCAGGACGGCCCTCGATGCGAACGCCCTCGTTCCAACTATTGCCGCTCATAGGGGCATACAGAGCTTCGGTTGCCATGCGCACTCCGGGAATCTGACGCAAGCGATCGTTGATCGCGCGAAACATAGGTTCCATCTGTTCCGGCTTGTAACTTCCCAAACTGGGATTGATCGAAACCAAAAAGCGGCCTTCAGTTTCGAATCCGAAATCCTGGTGCTGCAGGTTGCGCAGGCTCTGGCCCAGCAGGGCCGCCGCAGAGAGCAGGATCAGCGACACGGCTGCCTGGGCAATGACCAGCGACTTCTGCGCCCACGAGCCACCTCCCCCGACGGAACGATTTGCCCCACGCAGCGCCTCGACCGGCTGGCAGCGCGAAGTGACCCAGGCCGGCGCGATGCCGAAAATGATTCCCGTAATAACAGAGATGCCCAGGGTGAAAAACAGCACTGGGACCGAAGGCCTCGCGCTGACTGGAACAAAGTGATTGGGGCCTCCTCCGCGAAAAGCAAGATGCAAAATCAGGCTGGTTCCGGCGTATGCCACAGCAATGCCCAGGGTGCCGCCGATGGCCGCCAGCAGGACGCATTCGACCAGTGACTTGCGAACCAGCCGTCCGCGCGAAGCGCCCAGCGCGACGCGAATGGAAGTTTGCGCGCGATCTTTTAACCCACGCGCCAGCATAAGATTGGCCAGGTTAGCGCACGCTACCAGCAGGACGCAGCCGGAGGCCACGAGCAGCAGAATCAATCCTTCGCGATAGTTCTGCCTCATGTCGTCCACTCCGGCGTCGCCCGGAGCGAGATGAAGCGTTTGCTGCTTCCAGAGTTGCTTTTCTCCAGGCTCCATATCGGGAACGTGACTGGCCAGCCAATCATAGAGCTCTACTTTCAATTTGGCTTCGAGCGCCCTGGGATCGGTTCCAGGACGAATTCTTCCGAGAATGTCGAGGTAATTGCCGTTGGGCCGCTTGGGCCGCGCCTTGTCTCCTTCGATTACGATCTCGGCGGTGAGCGGCAGCCACATGTCCGGCATACCCCAACCGGCGAGTTTGGCTCCGTAAAAGCCCGGCGGACCAACGCCGATCACGGTAAATGCATGACCATTGATCTGGTATCCGGCGCCGACGACAGAAGGGTCGGATCCGTACTTGTCGTGCCATATGCGATAGCTCATCACCGCCACCGGCGGCGCACCTTGTTTGTCGTCGTCGTCAGTGAGAAGGCGGCCAATCCATGGCTGTATCCCCAGCGTGCGGAAGAAATTCCCGGAGACGTACTCGCCGTTGCGCGTGTCCACCGGCGCGGTGGATCCTACCCTGCGCACGCCTAGTTGCGTACTGCCGGCCTGCAATGCGGCAAGATCGGCGAACTCCGGAGTGTGCGCGCGGAAATACTCGTAAGCCTCATATGAAAACAGGGCAAAATCGTGATCGTCGCCTTGCGTATATCCACCCCAGTTGCAGCAGCGATCCTTGTCGCCGACGCGCCACAACTCGCCGGGCTTGGTGACGGGCAACGACTTCAACATCACTTGATGGACGAGCATAAAGATGGCAGTCGTCGCGCCGATACCCAGGGCGAGTGTAATTAAGGCTGTGGCTGTAAACCCGGGCGCTTTGCCCAATTGCCGCGTCGCATCACGCAAATCCGCCAGCATTCGTCCTCCTGGCCATCTTTGTTTCAGAAAGGGCTGCGTTGCCGAGGACGCAAATGTTTCATGGCGTCCCAGCCGGAGACTAACTCGCAGTTGAGAATTAGACGGCTGAGGATGGAAGACGTTAGGGGAGGATCTGCGCACGGGAAGGCCAGGCCCAATTGTTAAACATTCGTCTGTTTCTGCTTACGTCGATACCTTGCTATTTCATCTGCACCGCGAGTAGCCTAAGCAACTTCGGCGTGCTCTGAGGAGAACAGTCTCTATGGAACAAAAGATTGTCGTTGCATTTATATCGAGCCTTGCGCTTTCTGCTGCGGTGTCCCCTCCATCGCCTGCCCTGCAAGTCGTCGCGTCCACGAGAAATGTCGTCTCTGAGCAAACATCGAAAAGGGGGCAAATAGCGCCAAGCATTGTGTTTGACGAATCAAATCCCTTCGCGCAATCCAGCTCCCTCCCATTTAAGGCTCCGCCGTTCGACAAGATCAAAGACAGCGATTTTCAGCCGGCGCTCGAGGAAGGAATGCGACGCCAGTTGGCTGAGATCGAGCTGATCGCGAACAACTCCGAAGCCCCCACTTTCGCGAACACGATTGAAGCTATGGAGCGCAGCGGCGAACTGCTCCGGCGCGTGCAACCCGTTTTCGGCGGCATGGTTTCATCGAATATCAACCCAACGCTTCAGAAGGTGCAGACCGAGGAAGCGCCGAAGTTTTCAGCACATCGCGACGCCATCTATCTCAATCCGAAGCTATTCGCACGCGTGAAGACGCTTTACGACCAGCGAAAATCTCTTCGGCTTGCTCCCGACGCAGAGTTTCTGGTTGAACGAACCTTCAAAGACTTCGTGCGCTCCGGAGCGCTGCTCTCCGACAAGACGACGCTCCGCGCGATGAACAAGGAGCAATCGCAGCTTATAGACCAATACAGGAATAAGGTGCTGGCAGACACGAACGCATCGGCGCTCATCATCGATGACAAGTCCGAACTGGAGGGACTGCCCGATGCCGACCTTTCCGCGGCTGCCGAGCAATCAACTCGCCTTCACCAGCCTGGCAAGTGGGCGATCACCCTGCAGAACACGACGCAACAGCCGGCGCAGACGTACTTGAAAAACCGCGGCGTGCGGGAGCGGCTGTTCAATGCTTCCAGCAAGCGATGCGACCATGGTGGTCCTAACGACACGAAAGCGATCGTGGAGCGGCTCGCGCAGCTTCGCGCCCAACGCGCAAAACTGTTGGGCTACCCAACTTTCGCCGCCTATGTACTCGATGACCAGATGGCCGGCACGCCCGACAAGGCACTCAAATTGATGACCGATTTGGTCCCGGCAGCCACCGCCAAAGCCCGCGCAGAAGCACAGCGCATGCAGGCGCTCATCGATCAGCAGCAGGGCGGATTCAAACTGGAACCGTGGGACTGGCAGTATTACGCCGAGCGGGTGAGGAAGTCCGACTACGATCTGGACGAGTCAGCAGTACGGCCGTACTTTGAGCTCGACCGCGTGCTCCACGATGGCGTCTTCTTCACTGCCAACAAGCTCTACGGTCTCACCTTTAAGGAACGCAAAGATATTCCTGTTTATCAGCCAGAGGTCCGGGTATTCGAAGTGTTCGATGCCGACGGTTCATCGCCGGCGCTGTTCTATCTCGACCCTTATTCCCGGCCAAATAAGCAAGGTGGCGCATGGACCAGCGGGTTTGCAGGTCAAAGCCACCTGCTCGGGACTAAGCCCGTCGTCACGAATAACGAAAATTTCTCCAAGCCGACGGCGGGACAGCCGGAACTCCTGAACTTCACGGAAGTGACCACAATGTTCCACGAATTTGGTCATGCGCTGCAGTCCATGATGTCTGACGTCCGCTATCCGAATAGCCGCATGCCTCGCGACTTCGTCGAGGTTCCATCGCAATTCAACGAACACTGGGCGCTCGATCCTACGGTCTTTGCGAATTATGCGAAGCACTATCAAACCGGCGAGCCGATGCCGCAGGCACTAGTGGAGAAAATCAAGAAGTCGAAAACCTTCAATCAAGGATTCGCTACTACCGAGTACCTCGAAGCAGCTCTACTGGACATGGCCTGGCACACACTGCCCCCGGACGCTCCGCTGCAGGACGCAGACACCTTCGAACCCGAAGCCCTTAAGCGCTTTCAGGTCTTCATGCCCGAGGTCCCGCCGCGCTATCACACTACGTACTTTTCCCATATCTGGAACACAGGCTACTCAGCCGGGTATTACGCCTATCTGTGGAGCGAGGTCATCGACGACGACGCGTTCGCCTGGTTCAAAGAGCACGGCGGCTTGACGCGCGAGAACGGCCAGCGTTTCCGAGAGATGGTGCTGGCCCATGCCGGCGCCCAAGATGCTGCCGCAATGTACCGCGCTTTCCGCGGACGCGACGCAGAAGTCGGCCCAATGCTCGAAGAGCGCGGCCTAAAAGCGGAGACCAGAACGAAACAGTAGCAAGGAAAGAGAATGCTGCCCGGCCCTCTTTTGCGTGCCAGGTTTTCAGTTGCGTGCGACTCGCAACTCCGTGGGTCCGTGATCGTGATTACTCGTGCTGCAGCGCAGTGATGGGATCTACTCGCAGGGCCCGCCGTGCAGGAGCATAGCTCGCACACAAAGCAATTCCAAGAAGGAATAATGAGCTGGCGATAAATGCTCCAGGACTTAAGCTGTCTTGAGATTGGCTCGATGCCAGTCCGGGTGAGAGATACACCATGTGGGTTACCAAGTGCCCGGCTATCAAGGCCGCAACGCACCCCAACACTGAGCCCACAATCGCCAATCGGCAGGTCTCTCCCATAATCAATCCGAAGACATCGCGGTGACTGGCGCCGAAGGCGATGCGAATTCCGACTTCCTTCTTGCGTCGGCTGACCGAATAGGACATCACGCTGTATATCCCTGCGGCTGCGAGGACAATCGCCAACATCGCGACCAGGCCGATGAGAGTAGCGGAAAGGCGTTTGAGCAGCAGAGAGTCGGAGATCACGTCGTTCATGGACTGCATTTCCAATACAGGCAAATCAGAGTCAAAGTCTTGAATCTTCTGCCGCATGGTTTCCGCCATCAGAGAATATCCCGATTTGGCTCGCGCCATGATCCAGGTATTGGTCGATGGCATCTGTCGTATCGACCAGAAAATTTCCGGCAGCGTCTTCCTGTCGAGGGCATTCACCTTGAAATCCGAAACCACACCTACGATCTGCGTCTTCGCGAACCAAACGGTCACCTGCTTCCCGATGGGATCTTCATTCGGAAAGAAAGTGCGCACGAACGCCTGATTCACGACGGCGACTTTGGGAGCATCAGCGCCGTCGCGCTCTTCGAACAAACGTCCTCTCACCAGCTTCACTCGGAGGGTGTGAAAGTATTGCGGGTTCACCGACTGGATTGCGGTTTGTCCCTGAACGTCATAGTCGGCCACGGCGGTTCGCTTCGGCGGAGGCTCGTGTCCCTCGATTTGCACCGGCCAGGGATTGAACATCTGCGTTAACGGCAGGCCGGCCGTGAACGCTACAGATTCCACGCCAGGCATCGCGTTTAGAAGCTGTTCGAGCCGCTGGTAGAGCCTCTCTCTGGAGGTGTTATTGTCACCCGGAACCCATTTCCCATAGTTCACTTCTGGAACTGGGATTTGAAAGACCAATAAGTTGCTTGCATCAAATCCCGGGTCCGTGCGTTGTAGTTTGATGAAATTCTCCACCAGCAGAACGCCCAGGATCAGCAGCACCAGAGAGAAGACGAACTCGCTGACGACAAATACCTGTCCCAGCCGGCGCTTGCTCGTGCTGGCGGAAGAGCCGCGGTCTTCGACTTTCAGTGCGTCATGCGGCTGATTTTTCGATGCCCGCAGTAACGGTACAAAACTAAAGAGAATGCTTGAGATCAGAGTCAAGGCGCAAACAAAGGTCAGGGCAGTGAAATCGAGCTTCACAGCGTCCAGCCTCGGCAGAGTCGCGGCGCGGCTCAGGAGTTCGATCACAGCGCGTGTTCCCGCAAACGCGATGCCGATTCCAACTGCTCCTGCGGCAGCGGCAAATACCATGCTTTCAGTGAATAGCTGAAGGATCAGCCGGCTACGTCCTGCGCCCAGAGCGGTGCGAATGGCGAACTCCTTCTCGCGATCAACGGCGCGGGCCAAAAGAAGATTTGCCACATTGACGCAAGCAATCAAAAGCAGCAAGGTTACGCCTGCACCCAGGAGCACGAGGAGCTTCCAACTGCTGCCGATCAATTGCGCGTCCATGGGAACAACGATCCCGCCGACTGGTTCCAAATTGGGGTGATCCTGCGACATCCGCCCTGAGATTACGTCCAACTCAACCTGCGCCTGTTGCCAGCTCACTCCAGCTTTCAGACGGGCCACCGGGACCAGGCCCCAGGTGGTGCGGTCGTCCTTTTCTCCTTGATTCGCCCAATGCGGCATCCAAAGATTGGGATACCCGCCGCCCGGCAATGGGTAGAACCCTGCCGGCATCACGCCTACAACTTCGTAGGATTCGCGATCCAGTGAAATCTTTCTTCCAATTACTCCCGGATCTCCACTGAAGCGGTTGACCCACATCGAGTTGCCGATGACCACGACGTGTGCAGCGCCTGGCTCGTAGTCGCTTGCCTGTAAAGGGCGTCCCAGATACGCACGCGTTCCGAGAGTCTCGAAAAATTGATCGTAAACGTCGAGCGCCGACAGTAGCTCCGATCGCTTACCATCTGTGAGCAGCATCCCGCGTCGTCGATACGCGCTGATGCTTTCGAAGCTCTGCGCTTGCGCACGCCAGTCGTAGAGCGTGCCAGGACGCGCTGAGCTAAAGTAGGCTTCTTTAGAAGTGCAGACGATATTGAGCGCTGCGGCGAGCTCGTTTGCATCATCGCCGTAGGCTTCATAGAAATCG
>DATLKS010000489.1:0-8394 GCA_035538255.1 Terriglobales bacterium | reverse complement strand
AGGCCATCGGGTGATCGGGTGAGGCGAACGCCCGCCATCAGGCGTTTCTAAAGCCGCTTTCCGGAGGTGAATTCGACTAATTTCTGCAGCTTGTGACGCGCAGCTCCCGAATCAAGCGACTCGGCCGCCATCGGCATGGCTTCGGAAATGGGGTCGGCGCGGCCGGCGACGACCAGCGCTGCTGCGGCATTCAGCAGTACAACGTCGCGGCGCGCCGATCGCTCGCCTTCGACGATGCGGCGGATAATGTCGGCGTTCGCTTTCGTGTCGCCGCCTTGGATGGCGGAGATCGGCGCGCTTCGTAGGCCGAACTCTTCGGGCGAAATTTCGTACGCGCGAATCTTGCCGTTACGCACTTCGGCTACGTGGGTGGGACCGGTAATAGTGATCTCGTCGAGTCCATCTCTACCGTGGACTACGAGCGCGCGCTTTAGGCCAAGCATCTGCAAAGCCTGCGCGAGTTTGTCGACCAGAGACGACGAGTAAACCCCTACAACCTGAGCCGAAGCATGGGCTGGATTGCACAGAGGACCAAGAAGGTTGAAGACGGTTCGCAGGCGCAGCTCGCGGCGCGCCGGCTGGACGTATTTCATGGCCGAGTGCATCGAGGGCGCAAAAAGAAACGCAATTCCTACCGCTTCTAAACATTCCGCGACGCGTGCCGGAGGGAGGGTGATGTTAATGCCGAGTGCCTCCATCACGTCCGCCGAGCCACAGCGCGAGCTCACGCTGCGATTGCCGTGCTTGGCTACCCGTACGCCGGCTCCGGCGACGGTGAGCGCTGTAGCGGTTGAGATATTGAATGTGCCGCTGGCATCGCCTCCAGTACCGCAGGTATCGACGAGGGCGTCGCGTTCAGTGCCGCTTACGTCGAGGGCAGAATCATGGACTTTCAGCGGAGCAGAAGCCTGGCGTATCGCTTCGGCGAAGCCCACGATCTCCTCGACTGTCTCGCCCTTCATGTGCAGAGCGACGAGAAACGCGGCGATCTGTGCGTCGGTGGCGCCGCCGGAAAGGATCTCCGACATCACCTCACGCGCAGCTTCGCGCGAGAGCGACTGTCGATGATTCGCCACCTGATGCAGGGCTTCAAGGATCATGCCGGATACTTCCAAGCTAAATCAGCCAGGAACTCGCATCAACAGCAGAACCAAAGCCGAACGCAGAGGGCACCGAGGACACGGAGCAATAGAGGGCGCAATAGGCAGTACGCGTGAAGCACAAAATCCTAAAAGGAGACAAAGGCCAAACAACAAAAACTTCCTCTGTGCTCCTCCCCGTCCTTTGTGATTAGCGCTTTAGCGTCGAGGCTCGATATTCGTAAGCGCGGCTTCGCCCTGGCGTTCGGTCTGGAACGATCCTTCGGCACTTTTGGCCATCGTGCCCGAATCGCGCGCCTCGGCGGACTCGACTACGAAGTAGTACTTCATATTGGGATCGAGGCCGGTGATTTCGACGCGGTGTGTTTCTTGTCCCCACGACGCTTGCGCGGTTTTGCGCAAATCGTTGGGATCGGTGCCGTAACGAACCAGAGTGGAGGATGGGGCGTTAGTGGTCCAGGCAATCTGAACTGAGGTGTCGGTGAGGTACTCGAAGACCGGACCATCGACGATCTTGAGCGTGCCTACCTGCGCGTATTCGCTCGGTTCGGTTTGGAACTGACCGGCAGCGCGGAGTTGACCGTGGTCATCGAGGATCTGAAAGAAATAGTTTTGATCCGGCTGCAGATTTTTGAGAACAACGCGGTGCTCCTGACTACCACTGCGCTTGGCGTAATCCTGCGCGTCAGGCGTGCCGGTCTGATCAAGTTGCCGCTGGCTCAAGCCGTACTTCAAAGTCATTGCGGCTTCGCGGCTCGTAAGCCAGAAGATAGTTGCAGCGTGATCGGTCACGTCTTGCGCAATAGGACCAGCCATGATGCGCAGCTCTCCTGAAAGGGAAGGTGGTCCAGATTGCGCTGCAGTGAGTCCGCTCAGCGCGAGGAAGAGCAAAACGCACAGTGTCAACAGAAACCTCATCTCGGAATGGCATCGATCCGAAACCAGTTCGGCTGCTCCGGTTATTAAGATGCCGAATCGAACTGGATCGCTACTTATTGTCCGGCTTCGACTGGGTTAAACTCAAATTCATGCGTGTTCTGGGAATCGACTGCGGTACGGAATACACGGGCTATGGCGTGGTCGATCAGCACACGAACGGGAAGCTTGAATTCATCACCGCCGGAGCGATACATCTTCCGAAGCGCGACCCCCTGCCGAAGCGGCTGGCGACCGTCTTCACCGATCTCTCACATATCATCTTTACGACATCGCCACACATGGTGGCGATCGAGGAAGTCTTTTATTCCGTCAATGCCAAGTCGGCTCTCAAGCTTGGGCAGGTACGCGGAGTCGCGATGCTGGCGGCATCCTCTGCCGCATTGGAAGTTGCGGAGTACTCGCCGCTTTCGATTAAGGCCGCCGTCGTTGGATATGGGAAAGCAGAGAAGGTTCAGGTTCAGCACATGGTGGCACATCTGCTCGGGTTGGCGGAACCTCCGCATCCCAGCGACGCCGCTGACGCTCTGGCGATCGCAATTTGCCATCTTCATACTCACGCGACTCTCCAGCGATACGAGGTAGCCGGCCGAGGATGAGGCATTCACGAGTGCGTCGTTGGCTAAGCATTGCGCTCTGTCTCATTACTACGCAACTGCTTGCGCAGCAGCAAGATGCAACTATCTCGTTCAAGCAAATCTGGAAAGAAGCGCAGCCCGCTGAATTTTCCGTGGTACTTCACCGCAGCGGGCAGGTCGAATACGTTTCCATGGACAAAAGCCTAACCACGCCTCAAGAGCGCAATGCGCCCGTGGAAAGCAACGCCGAACAAAACATGCAATTACAGGACGCCGTTTCGCAGGACGCTTTCCGAAAGGACTTTCAGGCGAGCGACGGGCTGTGGCAGAAAGTCTCTTTGTTGGCGGAGCAGGCGAAGTTCTTTGATGGTCAATTCGACTTCACGAAGCACGCAATCGCCCAGACCGGGCGTAAGACCCTCAGCTACTCCGACGCCAGCCGGCATGCTTCGACCTCCTATAACTACTCTGAAGATCCAGCAATCCAGGAGCTTACGGCGATTTTCCAAGGTATTTCAACAACTATCGAGAGCGGGCGGAAGCTTGAGTTCCACCGCCGCTTTGACAAGCTGTCCCTAGACGAGGATTTGAGAGGTCTTGAGGAGCAGTCAAACGAAGGGCGCCTTCAGGAAGTGCAGGCGATAGCGCCGGTGCTCCAGCGTCTGGCGACGGACCGTACCGTCCTCCACATTGCCCAGCAGCGCGCCCAACGCATCCTAAAAAAAGCAGGATTACCCGTTGCGCCCAGCATTAATCAATAAAGCGCAACTGGAAAATGCAAGTAGTGGTCTAATATAAGTAAGTAAGAACTTACCGGAGCCAGGTATGTCTATCACGGCACTGCGCTCGTCCTTCCTGCGGTCAGCACTTCGGCTGCTTTCGTTCCTTGCCTTCGCCCTATTTTTAAACATTCCTCTTTTGGCAGATTCGCATGCGCGCATTGTGAGGCTGAGTTATCTCGACGGCAATGTGGAGCTCGACAAGGGCGACGGCCGCGGATTCAGCGCTGCGTATCTGAACATGCCTGTAATTCATGGATCGAAAGTTTGGGCGCGCGACGGGCAGGCTGAAGTGGAGCTTGAAGATCGCAGTTCGATCCGCCTTACGCCGAATACCATCGTGGCGTTCAGCGATCTGAGCCTCACGAACAATGGTGAGCGCAATACCTCAGTTGAACTCGAGCAGGGAACCGCGTACTTCGATATTCGGCATCGCGACTCCAACAGCCTCCAACTGCAGTTTGGACGATCACGAATCACGTTGGAAAAATCAGCGCGCTTCCGTGTCGACTCAGATAAACACAATTTCGAAGTTGCAGTGTTGAGCGGCGAGATTGACGTTGCTAATCCATCCGGTACTGAAGTTGCAGTGAAAAAGGGCGAGACGATTCGCCTCGACAGCGACGATCCAGATCGCTACTACTTGGCCAAAGGTGTGGACGCCGAGAACTATGACAGTTGGGACAATGATCGGGTTAAATGGCACGATCAGGCGGTCTCAACCGCCAGCACGTTGAACGGCAACAGCGGCATTGCATACGGGCTCTCTGATCTCAGCATGTATGGCAGCTACTTCTACGTGCCTGGCTACGGTTACATGTGGCGCCCATCATCCGTAGGACTCGGATGGGATCCGTTTGCGGACGGTTACTGGGTTTCTTATCCGGGCTTTGGCTATACGTTTGTTTCAGGCTACCCGTGGGGCTGGGCGCCATACCGTTACGGCTCCTGGCAGTTCGTAAATAGCTATGGATGGTGCTGGGCCCCAGGTTCAAATTGGAACCAGTGGCAGGCTGTCCCGCCTATCAGAAATGTTCCGCCAAATTATCGTCCGCCTCGTTTCCCGCCGCGACACGGACCGCCGGTGATCGCGGTCAGCAACGGCGTAGCCACTCCGATGCCTCGCCGCCCCATGATCGTGGATAATGACGCTATCGAACATCAGCGTCCACATGCGACAAAGGTAACTACGGCCAGTGGGGACGTCATCCGGCAAGGTCCAAACGGAACAGCTCCAGCTCAGGGCTTCGCGGCGACCACTCCCGCCGTAGCTCCGACCGCTCCGGCTAGCATGCCGGGTGTATCGATAGCGCCGATTCCACAGCGGGTCGGATCGCGTTTTGGCGGCGACAGGCATGGAGAAGATGGCCGTAACTTCGCAGGTGCCGCAGGAGTTACTCAAACCGCTCCCGCGACCAGCGCTCGCGTGCCGATCCAAGCGTCATCTCCGACGACGGCGGCTGCCCCGCCTGCGCGAATGACTGCGCCTGTGCGAAGTGAGCCACGCATCCCTACTGCGAGTCCCAGAATGGAATCACACGCTCCGGCAATGCAGGCAAGTCATCCGATGATGAGTCCGTCTGCAGGAATGTCACGTTCCATGCCAGCGATGTCGTCCGGAGGCGGCGGGCATATGTCCTCGCCTTCGATGGGCGGCGGTGGAGGAATGCATGGTGGCGGCGGTGGAGGGGGCGGACCATCTCACGGAGGCCATCGCTGATCGACGTCGCAGATCTACAGCGCAGAACCTCGAGCAAGGCGCGTCAGTGCTTCGGGTTTTCGGCGCCCCCTCTGCTTCCCAAGAGCTTATAAGTCACCGCCAAATTTTCCAGGGACATCGCTTCCGCGCGCACGTCCTCGCGCAACTTCGATGAACGCAGTGCAGCTTTGATTTCATTCTCCTCGTATCGCCCGCGAAGGTTGTTGAATAACGTCTTGCGCTTTTGCGCAAAGGCTAACTTGCAGAAACTGAGAAACTCCTGAGCATCTACGTTGAGCCGCTCTGCTTTGGGCGCGATGCGCAGTCGCAGCACGCTCGAATACACCTGCGGAGGCGGAGAGAAGGCGCCGGGAGCAAGCGTGAACAGTCTTTCAACATCGGCAAAGAGCCGCGCTGTAACCGTGAGCAGACCATAGTCGCGCGAACCTGGCTCGGCCATTAGCCGATCGGCAACTTCCTTTTGCAGCATAAGAACGATCGTGTCGATGAGCTCGTGCTGCTCGAACAGGCGCAGCAGAATATCTGACGTGATGTAGTAGGGAATATTTCCCACCACTCTCGCACACGAGTGCGAAGCTTGTGGATGAGCTTTGAGCAACTCAGACAAGCTCACGTCCAGGAAATTCGCCTGGAGAATCTCGACGTTCTGCATTCCGCGGAACGTCTCTCGCCATTGTCTTGCGAGCTGCGCATCGAGTTCAATTGCGATCAGCAAAGCTGCACGATCGGCGAGAATCTTAGTTAACGCTCCCCGGCCGGGGCCGATTTCGATCACGACAGAGTTGCTGATGTCTCCAAGAGATTCCACGATGCGCCGTGCTGCAGTTGTGTCAATCAGGAAGTTCTGGCCCAGCTTGGCTTTTCGCGGGCGGCTGCTCCGGCGCGCTGCGTTGACCTGCCTGTGAGCGGACATTAGACTCGAACTTTTGCCTCGGCCCGCAAATTCCTTTCTGTAGCGGGCGGGAACTGCGGGATCTCCGAACAGCGTCTGACGTGATGTCTCTGGACGGCTGGCCGGACAGCGAATCCAAGCCGAAGGAGCTCGGGATGCGAATCACCTTCGCCGCGTCGGAAGGCGTGCCTTACTCCAAAACCGGCGGTCTCGCCGACGTCGTGGGGGCTCTGCCGAAGGCTGTTTCCGCGCTCGGCCATGATGTCGCTGTCTTCCTGCCAAGGTACAGGCAGACGCGGCTGAAGCAAGAACGCGTCGTGATCTCGAACCTCACGGTCCCAATGCAGGACTACCTGCTCTTCTGCCAGATCATCGATGGCGGTAAGCACGATGGAGTGCAATTCTACTTTGTCGATCATCCGGAGTTCACTTTTCGTGATGGGCTTTATGGCGATAGCAGAGGTGATTATCCCGACAATGCCGAGCGCTTCACGATGTTCTGCCGCGCAGTGATCGAATCTTCGAAGCGGCTGGGGCCGCCGGATATTTTTCATGTGCACGATTGGCAAACATCGCTGATCCCCGTGCTCCTGCGCACGCAGTATGCAAACGACACTGACTTTGCCGGCACTGGCACGGTTCTGACCATTCATAATATCGGCTACCAGGGAGTGTTTCCCAACACGGTAATGCCGAAGCTGCTCCTCCCTTGGTCCCTTTTCACCATGGACCGCCTGGAGTTCTACGACAAAGTCAACTTTCTCAAAGGCGGAATAATCTATTCCGACTACATCACCACGGTGAGCCGCACCTACGCGCGCGAGATACAGACGAAGGAATATGGCTTCGGCCTGGCCGATACGGTTTACCAGAAGCGAGATCGCGTAGTTGGCATCGTGAACGGCGTGGATTATGGCGAATGGAATCCCGAAACGGAGCGCTACATCCCGGCAACCTTCTCGTCCTCCGATCTGAGTGGCAAAGTGCAGTGTAAGTCAGCTTTGCTTGATGAATATGGCATGTCTGGGAGCAAGGCAGATTGGCCGGTGGTCGGAGTCATTTCCCGCTTTGCCGCCCAAAAAGGCTTTGACCTCATGGAGTCCGCGCTGCCGCAATTGCTCACCGAACGAATGGTATTGCTTGTGCTCGGTACCGGCGAAGCGCACTACGAGGCCATGTTTCGGACGCTTCACCGGCGCTTTCCCGACCGTCTGTGCATCAAGATCGCATATGACAATCGCCTTGCACATCTGGTCGAAGCTGGCTCTGACATTTTCCTGATGCCCTCCCATTACGAGCCTTGTGGGCTGACGCAAATCTATAGCATGCGTTACGGAACCGTTCCGGTCGTTCGCGCCACTGGGGGACTGGAAGATACCGTCGAGCAATGGAATCCGAAGACGCGTACCGGAACGGGATTCAAATTTACGGGCTACACGCCACTGGAGCTGCGCACGGCAATGCGCCAGGCGCTTGCCGCTTTTCAGAGGAAAGAAGACTGGAAGCAGCTCATGTTGAATGGAATGCGTCAGAACTTTTCCTGGGATGAGCCAGCGCGGGAGTATGTGACGGTTTACGAGCACGCGCATCGCTCGCATACGCTCGTTTAGGAATTCACTCCCGCCATTTGACGGACAAAGCTGCTATGCTTTTTTGCTTGATTGACATGGAGAAATTAATGCGCAACATTGCGGTTTTTCTGCTCACTATTACAACGCTTCTGGCTCAGGACGTTCCCAATCCGCCGAAGGACTTTGATGGCAAGAGCTGGTGGGAGCACGTGAAGGTTCTCGCCGATGACAACATGGAAGGACGCGATACCGGCAGTCCTGGGCTGCAGAGGGCAGAGGAATACGTCGTCAACCAGTTGAAGCAGTCTGGCGTCGAGCCTGCCGGCGATGGGGGCTATTACCAGAAAGTTAAGCTCGTCTCTCGCGTGATCGACGAGAAGAACTCCAGCATGGTGCTCGTCAAAGACGGCAAGGCCGAGCCACTTACGCTTGGAGACGACGCGTTCTTTTCCACGCGCGTCAATCTGGCGCCGGAAGTAGAAGCGCCGCTGGTCTTCGTCGGATACGGCCTCAAGGTTCCAGAAGAGAATTACGACGATCTTGCTGGTCTCGATTTAAAGGGCAAGATTGCCGTAATGTTTTCAGGCATTCCCTCCAACATCCCAGGACCGCTGGGATCGCATTATCAGACGGCAGCCGAGCGCTGGAAGGTGCTGAAAGGTGCAGGCGCGATCGGCGCGCTATCGATTCCCAATCCGGCATCCATGGACATTCCGTGGTCGCGCATGACTTTAGCGCGCACGCATCCCAGCATGGACCTGGTCGGAGCTGAGTTCAATGAGACTGCAGGCGAGAAGATCGGCGGCGTAATCAACCCT
>DATLKS010000488.1:0-2637 GCA_035538255.1 Terriglobales bacterium | reverse complement strand
TTGACGACAATGTGTTAGCCGATAGGATCTTCACCCGCAAAATACTCCTGCGCCAGTTTCTGATTGATGATCACGAAGTTGCTGTTACTCAATCGCTCGCTTGGCGCGAAGAAACGGCCTTTGATCAGCGGAATCTGGAGTGCCTGAAAATAGCCAGGATCCGCCGTGCGGAATAGCGCGGAGTCGAGCTTTTCCGGCGGCTGTGGAGGATGCTCCGAAATGGAGAATGTCGTATCGCCGTAGAAGCCGTCGCCGGGAACCACATCGGTGAGTCCTGCCGCGGCCACGCCGGGCAAGCGGCGGATCCTTTCAAGAACCTGGGTTTGGAAGGTTACGATCTGCTCCGGTTTCGAGTAGCTGTCTCCGCGCAGGAAGTACCTCATAGTCAGGACGTTCTGCGTGGTGCAGCCAAGATCGACCGAGCCAAGCTGAAGGAAGCTCTTGAACAGCAGCCCGGCGCAAACCAGGAGTCCAGCGGTGAGCCCGAACTCGGCGGTCAGGAGAGCCTTTCGCAACGATGCCTTTGAGGCGGCGCCGCTGAGGGTCCTGGCGCTGTCTTGCAGAGCCGAGGCGGCCCCGCTCCCCGCAAAGAGCATTGCGGGCAGAATCCCCGACAGCAATCCGGCGAGAAAGGTAGTTCCCACGGCGAAGGACAGCACCACCGCATCGATGTGAATTGCCTCGACCCGAGGCAGATTGAGCCAACCTGTAACGAGCCAACGGACGGCCAGAGCTGCAAAAAAGATGCCGAGCGCGCCGCCCGAGAGGCAGATCAGCACGCATTCCGTGATCTGCTCGCAGATAAGGCGCACACGGCTGCCACCCAGCGCGGACCGCATTGCTATTTCTTTGCGGCGAGCTACGGCTCGAGCAACCAGCAGGTTCGAAAGGTTCAGACAGGCGATGAGCAAAAGGCAGCTCACTGCGGCCATCAGCATATAAATCGGCGCTTTCGCGTCACCTACAATGTCGTCCGCCAGCGACACGGACATGACCCCGAAGGTGACCGCGCCCTTACCGCCAAAGCGTGTAAAGATTCCGTGCTGGATCGCGCTTATCTCCTGGGTGGCCTCGTCTACGGAAACTCCAGGTCTGAGTCGCGCAATGACATGGCTGGTATGGCTGGTGTGGCTGTGCAGGATACGCGTGGGGATTCCTTTGTGGTAGGGAATCCACAACTGGATCTTTGGATCGGGATAGGTGAACCACTCCGGAAGAACACCTATGACTGTGTAAGGCTGCAGATTGAGGTGGATGGTCTTCCCGATCATCATGGGATCCCCATTAAAACGGCGCTTGAAAAAACTCCACGACAGGATGGCCACAGGGCTTGCCTCATCTGTGTCATCTGCTTTTGTGAAAGATCTGCCCAGAGCGGGCGGTACGCCGAGAGTTGAAAACAGGTTCCAGGAACAGGTCACAGCTTGAAGGAACTCCGGCAGTTCGCCTCGATTGTCAGACATGTTGTAACCGGTCCATCGCCAGATCGCCATCTGCTCGAAGCTGCGAGACGCGCTCTGCCAGTCGTAGAAGTCGGCTGCAGCCACCACGCTACCCTTGCCTGCATCATCTTTTCCGTACAATGCGATAAGCCTCTCAGGACCGGGAAACGGCAGAGGATTGAGCAGGACACTTCGCACGACTGTAAACAGCGCCGTGTTCGCCCCAATCCCCAGCGCCATCACAAGGACTGCAATCACTGCAAACCCAGGCGTGCGCCGCAGTGTTCTGGCAGCGTACTCTACGTTGCGCCAAATATCGTCTATTGCCGTGGCGGTGTTCTGTCGCCAAAGCGCTTCGCGAACTCCCTCAGGATTGCCGAGCTTGATCCGAGCTTGGCGTCGCGCTTCTTCGGCAGACATTCCACGGGCGATGTTCTCCGCGGTCTCCTCTTCCAGATAGGCTCGAATCTCCTCCTGCAACTCGGCGTCTTTACGTCTGCGCCGAAAGAACCTGCGCCAGCTCATTGCCCGCCTCCATTCCCCGCAAACTCATCGCCCATAACCAGGCCAATCGCGCGCGTCATCTTGCGCCAGCGGTTCCTCTCCCGCACAAGCTGTTTTCGGCCTTCGGCGGTCAGCCGGTAAAACTTTGCCTTGCGATTGTTCTCACTTGCACCCCAGTAGGACGCGACCCACCTGCGGTCTTCCAGTCTGTGCAGCGCCGGATAGAGCGAGCCCTGCTCCACCTCCAGCACATCTTCTGAGGTTCGCTCGATGATCTTGGCGATCGTATGTCCGTGCGCATCACCGACAACCAATGTCCGCAGAATCATCATGTCCAGCGTGCCCTTCAGCATTTCGCTTTCCGCTTGGTCTTCTTTTGCCATGATTTCTCCACTCGAACTTCTATGGGAAGAGATAATACACCAGTCGATGTTCGATGGGAAGAGTCTTGCAGCAGGAATCTACGTCTCTCTGCCGTTCTCGACTGGCGACTTTCAGTGCCAATCACTTGTTGACAGGTCCTGGGTGAGTTGTCCGTTATACGATCGCAATCCCAGAGTGGACGCCGCCAAACCCTCCAGTAAAGCACAGCACGAACGTACGAGCCTTGATCTGGAGTTCTCTAGGGGAAATAGTGGCGCGGGCCGGCCAATTTTAAATTTGATGATTGCGCCAGTACTGCCAGACCTCA
>DATLKS010000487.1:0-6058 GCA_035538255.1 Terriglobales bacterium | reverse complement strand
GAATTCGCCCGGAATCGCTGGATCCCATCGACTACACGCGCGAGAACTATACGCGCGCTCTGTGGTTCAGCGAGGGAGTCACCAGCACAGTCGCGGATCTGGTTCTGCTCAAAGCTGGTTTGATGCGGAGGCGGGATTACTTTCAGCGTCTAGCTGAAAGCATCACGGTACTGCAGAGTCGTTCGGCGCACCTCCTTCAATCGGTGGAGGAATCCAGTCTGGACACCTGGCTGGAGAAGTATCCAAGCTATCGCGCGCCTGAGCGAAGCATCAGTTACTACAACAAGGGCGAAATCCTTGGTGTCTTACTCGACCTCAAGATCCGGCAAGACTCGCGTGGTCAGCATTCGTTGCGCGATTTATTTCAGGCGATGAATCGGGATTATGCCAAGCAAGGCAAATTCTTTGCCGACTCGGATGGTGTCCGCGATGAAGCGCAAAGGCTTACTGGAACCGATCTGCGCACATTCTTTGATCAGTATGTAGCCGGAACCAGAGAGCTTCCGTATGAGGAGCTTTTTGCCACTATAGGTCTGATTCTGGAAAAAGAGAAGCGGCTGTTGGCAGACCCGGGGTTCAATGCGACTCGCAACTTTCGCGGGCCGTTGGTAATCGAAGATGTCTATGGAGATCAGGCACGCAGTGTTGGACTGCTGGAGGGAGATGAGATTGTCACCATTGACGGGCAGTCGCCTCTTCGCGGACTGGAGCAGCAGTTCGCCAACTCCAAACCAGGAACGAACATTCGCATGACGCTTCTAAGTCGGGGAACGCGAAGGGAGGTACAGCTCACTTTGGGAGAACGCAATGTGGAGGCGTTCGCGGTTCGCGAGTCGCCGCAAGCTACCCCGGAGCAAATCGCTCGACGCAACGCCTGGCTGAGCTCCGAAGACCAACCTGCTGCGTCTTCTAAATGATCTCTGCTGTCCGGACCTTCGCGGCGGTGCTGTGCCTTGTGATCTTCACGCCACTCGCAGCAATGATCGCCTTTCCCTGGACCTGGATTACCGGCAATGCAGATTTCCTATATGGGAGCGCCATGTGGATCGCACGCACCGCATTGTGTGTAGCAGGAGTTCGCGTGCAGGTCGAAGGCAGGGAACATATCGATTCTGACGCAACTTACATCTTCATGTGCAATCACGTTTCGAATCTTGATCCGCCAATCCTGATTCCGCAGCTGCCCCGCCGCACCTCCGTACTGGTGAAGAAGGAACTCTTCCGAGTCCCCATTTTAGGACGCGCCATGCTCATGGGAGATCTCGTTCCCGTCGATCGGCGCAACCGCGAAGCCGCCGTCAACAGCATGAAACACGCCGAAGAGGTGATGGCCCGCGGTCTCAACATGACGGTATTCCCGGAAGGCACGCGCTCCACTGATGGACGTCTGTTGCCGTTTAAGAAAGGACCGTTCTATCTCGCGATGGACAGCAACGTGCCGGTGGTTCCCGTTACGGTACTAGGGTCGGAGGCGTTGATGCCCAAGGGTAGCGCTACAATCCACGCCGGAACGGTGAGGCTCGTCTTTCACCCACCAATCTCTCCGGCTCAGTTTAGCGACAAAGAAGGGTTAATTGCCGCGATCCGACAAGCGATTGCCTCGGAATTACCGCCCAGTTTGCGCGAACCGGATCTTAACGCCGCGACGTGACATTTCGCGAAGAAAGATGTCTGTCGGGACGTCCAGCTCCTGACGTATTCCACCGCGTTTGGCGATTGCGCTGCTAGTGATCAGTTGCAGTACCACCGAGGCAGGCCAGGCAGTCGTGCGCATCATCGAACTGAGCCGCGTACGGGGGTCATAGTAATCAAGCATTGTGTAAGAGAGTACGCGCTTCTTTGCATGCGCCTCGATGCGCATTATCGTCACGTCGGGCTCCTCGCCTGAGAGCTTCTCGAGAAAAAGATGGGAGGTAAGTTCCCGCGGGCTTACCTCTCCCGATTTGAGTCGTCGCTTTTCGCTGGCGAAATAGCCCAGATCGTAGAGGCCGCGAATGAGCTTGTAGTGATCGGGATAGCGAAGAGTCTTTTCGAAGCACTCTCCCACTTCGCCTTGGAAGCTCTCCGGCATTGTCGATGTTCCGCCAGAGGTGTGGAAGGCGACCATCGGGCGGAAGCCGCGAGTGCGAAACTCTTCCGGCTCGCTCAGGGGCTCAATCTCAGCCAGCTTTCCATTCTTCAGTACGCGCGCCGGCTCGACATACTCATTAATCAGACCTTCAACGGAGAAGACGAGCTGATATTCAAAGGGCGGCTTCGGATGCTTCGGCAGTCCTCCTACGTAGAGCTTGACGGCATCGATGCTGGGCTTTCCAGGAGCTTTCGCAGAGGTCCGACTCGTTTTCTGCTCGGCTCGGAGGCGTTTCACCAGATCACCTGCCAGGACGCTGGCCATGCCGGGTGACAATCCGCAATC
Organism: Terriglobales bacterium; assembly: GCA_035538255.1. Lineage (GTDB taxonomy): Bacteria > Acidobacteriota > Terriglobia > Terriglobales > Acidobacteriaceae > Gp1-AA112. Next base: position 3,642 of record DATLKS010000487.1, on the reverse strand, counting down.
TGGAGCGAGCGCTACACCGTTTCTTTCCGCTTCCGTGCTCATTGCGAGAGTTTTGCGAACGACAGTGTTGTTGCCGCCAAGATCGGCGAAATGACAGCCGGCGCCGATCGCCGCGCGAGCAAGCCCGACATTGAAGAAGTAGGGAACTGCAGAAAGCACTCCGTCGTGACCACGCATTAACGCTGCTGCGGCATTTTCATCGGAGGCATCGAGTGTGATCGCGCGCACCGGCGCACTCTTCTTCCCATGAGTTTTGGAGATAAACTTCGCGCATTCCTGAGCGCGTTCGATATCCACATCCGCAAGCGTTACGGACTCGATGCCGCGCGAGCGTGCCATATCGAATGCCGCAGCAGAGCCCATCATTCCCGCCCCGATGACAAGTAGTTTCATAATCTGATGTCGCAGAGAACGCAGCATGCTGCGTCTCTACCTGGGAGCGTTCCGAAAATCAAACTAGGGAGTGTAAATGAGGATCAATTTCGCGCAAAGCGCAAGCAATCAGCGCAAGCAATCAGCCGATGCCAAGCTCATCGGCGGCTTCGAGTGGCGTTCCGCAGCGGCGGCAGATAACGGCAGAGCAATCTCCGCACGTGAGCGGGTCAGTGATCTCGACGCTACACTGCGGGCAGTAGAGAGTCTGCTTACCGTTGCTCGAGGGTTCGGGCGTCGATGGCACGGAGGTCAGCGTAACACAGAGGCACGCTGGTTATGTTTGAGGTTTCTCACGAAGAGCGATACTGAATGGGAGATTCATGCCCGATCCAGGAAAAGAATATCGAGGCCGTCTTGCTCCGTCGCCAACCGGTCTCCTCCACGTTGGACATGCGCGAACCTTCTGGGTTGCAGCTGAGCGAGCGTCACAGCATCAGGGCACGCTGATTCTGCGCAATGAGGATCTCGACCCGCAACGGTGCCGCCCTCAATTCGTCGAGGCGATGTTCGAGGATTTGAAATGGCTGGGCATTAACTGGAGCGAAGGTCCCGATTGCGGTGGTCCTTATGCGCCGTACGCGCAAAGTCAGCGTCGGGAGTTCTATCTCGCAGCCTGGCGCAAGCTGCGCGATAGCGACTTCATTTACCCATGCACCTGTTCGCGCAAAGATGTGGCGCAAGCTGCCGTCGCTCCCAACAACGACGCTGACGACGAGCCGCTTTATTCAGGCGCCTGCCGAGCACGCTACGACGCGGGGCAGTTTTCCATCCCCGCAGGAATGAATTGGCGCTTTCGTGCGCCGGATGCAGCGGAGATCGCGTTTGAAGATCTGCATCTCGGCCCAAAACGGTACATTGTAGGAAGCGATTTCGGCGACTTTCTCGTGTGGCGGCGAGACGATGTGCCGGCCTATCAGTTAGCAGTTGTGGTGGATGATGCAGCGATGCGTATCACAGAAGTTGTACGTGGCGCTGATCTGCTCAAATCTACGGCGCGCCAGATCCTGCTCTGCCGTGCATTGAAGCTAGCTATTCCGCAGTACTACCACTGCGACCTGGTGCGTGATGAGTCTGGCGTCCGTTTGGCAAAGCGTCATGATGCGCTCAGCATTCGCCATCTGCGCGAGATCGGTTGGTCGCCGCAGCAAGTAGTCGAGCGTGCAAGTCTGGGAAAAATCAAACTCTGCTAGTGACCTAAGTACGCAGCTGTCTCTACATGCCGCCCTTCCGGCTGAGGCTCGGCGACAAATGAACGTAACAGTTTCAGCAGAAGCAGAAGGCAAATCACGCCGAAAGTCAGCAACACGACTCCTCGCAGCGGATGGCCGAGAATTGCGTAACCTGACCCAAACAGGAACGAGTACACCATAGCGCAGCCGAGAACCCAGAGGCCGAGATTGCGGCCAAGATCCCGAGTCGGGTGCTTGTCCTCAACGATGGCGGCGATGTGCTTCCATCCTCTGACGTCAGGACGAACGTGGCGATAGAAGCTGACCAGTACTTCCTGACTCACGGGCTTGGTCACGTAGGTGGCGAGAATCCAAGCGACAGTAGTAATTGCTGTCGTGGTGCTCGCGCCTTTAGCGAATACAACGGCGCTGTTGCCCTGAAATGGATTGCCGAGACGCAATACCAATGACGTGACCAACGCAACGACCATGGCGGTGATCTCGCTCCACGCATTGATCCGCCACCAATACCACCGAAGCAGATAGACAGCTCCGGTACCCGCGCTCAGCTCCATCACCCATTGCCATCCGGCCTGAATTGAGGCGAGCTGTGCGGCGACGATGGCAGCGCAGATCACCAGGAAAACCGTCACTAACCGTGACACAACAACGTAGTGACGCTGCGAGCCTTCCGGCTTGATGAAACGCTGGTAAAAATCGGCCACGAGGTACGAAGCTCCCCAATTGAGTTGCGTCGCAATGGTGGACATAAAGGCTGCCAGGAATCCGGCTATGGCGAGTCCGCGCAACGATGATGGGAGATAGTGGGTGAGCACCAGCATGTAGCCGTCTTCGGGATGTTGTCCGGGCATTGAAGGATCGAGATGTGGATAAAGAACGATTGCTACCAAGCCCACAAGAATCCACGGCCATGGACGAATCGCGTAATGTGCGATGTTGAACCAGAGTACGGAAAGAAGTCCCTGGCGCTCGTCCTTGGCGCTGAAGATGCGTTGCGCAATGTATCCGCCGCCGCCCGGCTCAGCTCCTGGATACCAGAACGCCCACCACTGTAATCCGAGATAGACCAATAGGGTAATGACGGGGAGCGTCCACCAAGGTTGGCCGGTGAGGCCGTTCGAGAAATGAGGAAGGAACCTGAGAGGATTACCGTGAGGAAGGCTCGGATTCGGTGGCTGTGCGAGCAGGAGCTTGTGTCGCAGCGCGTGCATTCCTCCCACTGCGCTGATGCCGTAATAAGCGACTGCAATCACTACTCCCATCTTCAGAACAAATTGAAACAGGTCAGTCCAGAGCACGCCCCATAGGCCTCCAATAGCTACGTACAGTCCGGTAAAGGGAACGATCACCAATATGCAAATCGCGAGTGCGGTATGCTCGCTTACTCCCGTAACCACCTTCACGATGCTTATCATGGCCTTGGTAACCCATCCCAGAATCAGGCAGTTCATCAGTAATCCGATATAGATCGCGCGAAATCCACGCAAGAATGCTGCCGGCTTGCCCGAGTAACGCATTTCCGCAAACTGCACATCGGTTAGCAATCCCGAACGGCGCCACAATCGGGCAAAGAGAAATACAGTCATCATTCCTGACAGGAGAAAAGACCACCACAGCCAGTTGCCCGCAATGCCCTGTGTGTATACCAAGCCTGTCACCAGCAAGGGAGTATCAGCAGAGAAGGTGGTAGCCACCATTGAAGTGCCGGCCAGCCACCAGGAAACCGAACGCCCAGAAACGAAGTACTCCTCCATGCTGCTCCCGGAGCGACCGCGGAAGTACAAACCCATAAGGATCGTGATCGCGAGATAGCCAACAATGGCGGACCAATCAAGCCAGGTGAGATGCATGCCCAGAAGGTTACTTCGAAGTGCTATAGAGCGCAACGAGAAACAAGAGCCCCCGCGCGATTCAGCAATGAATCACGTCAAGGTCGTCAGGGTCGTATCCGGATCTCATTGCCGATTTGCAATCACAGCAGTTATCATGCCGCCGCCGTTCAAAATCAATATCCATG
>DATLKS010000486.1:0-2335 GCA_035538255.1 Terriglobales bacterium | reverse complement strand
TTGCTTTGTGCGTCCTCGTGCGGCGCGCCTCGCAGCCTGTCAATGGCCCTTTTGAACGCGAGCTCAAAGCGTTCTTCGGTTACTGGCTTGAGGAGATAGTCGATCGCTGCGATTTCGAACGCCCGGATCGCATACTGGTCGTGCGCCGTCACGAAGATGATCGGCGGCATGCGCTCTACTCCAACGGAATGAACCACGGCAAAGCCATCGGTCCGCGGCATCTGCACGTCAAGAAGCACGAGGTCCGGTCTCTGCTGACGAATAAGAGCGGTCGCCTCTCGTCCGTTTCGCGCTTCCGAAACAGACCCGACCTGGGGCTGACGGCCGAGCAACAGCTTTAGCCCTTCGCGTGCGATGGGCTCATCATCCACAACGAGGACGCTCAGTCGCACAGTGATCCCTCGCGCGGAACCGTCCGGATCGGTAGTGTGATCGTAACCCGCACACCCCTGCCCGCTGCTTGCTCGAGGACGAGATGCGCGCTTTCGCCATAGAGGCGCGCCAACCGGTTTCTAATATTCGTCAACCCGATTCCGGAGCGATCGGGCCTGGGCGAGAGAAGTCCAGGTCCATCGTCAGATACAATGAGGTTAAGTGACCCATTAGAGCTGGTCGCCACCACCTCGATTGTCACCGCCTCCTCGCTCTGACCAAGACCATGGCGAACCGCGTTCTCAACGATCGGTTGCAGCACCATGTGCGGCACGAGTACTTCGGACAGCGCGGTAGCCGGCGCAATGCGCACCCGCAGCCGGTCCTCAAACCGGACCTGCTCGATCGAGAGGTACAATCGCAAGAATTCGAGCTCGCGCCAGAGCGGGACTTCCTGGGCCTCCACATCTTCGAGCGTTAGACGGAGGAGATCCCCTAGTTTCTCAACCATGCCTTCGGCCTGCGTTGTCTTCTGCTGCTGAATCAGGACCATGATAGCGCCGAGCGTATTGAACAGAAAATGCGGCTGCAACTGCATCTTCAGCGAACTCAGCTGCGCTGTTGCAAGCTGCTGGGCGAGTTCGGATGCTTTCACCTTCAACTCGAAAGCCTCGCGCTCGCGAATCTTGGCGTTTTTCTGCGACCGGTACACCGCATGAAGCGCGATCACGGCCCAATAGCGGATGACACCGCCCTGGAGGCCGAACGACAACATGATTCCGACTCCCGCGACGAGCGATGGAGGAGGAGGCGGCGCTGGGAAGACGCCAAGCAGCAACAGTATCGGAACTTCGAGCACCGTGGCTAAGATCGAAAAGAGCACGCTGAAACAAAGGTGCCATGCGATATAGGTGACTCGGCGTTCGATCGGCCACCGATTGCCAAGCCAAATGAGTGCCGGCGTGAGGGCGGCGCAAACATACATGCCCGTCATCCAGCCGACGAACACATATTTCCATGGCACCGCACCGCCTCGATAGAGCCGCGGCACAGTGTCCTGGATGATGTAGAAGAGCCCAGCGATCGTCCAGCCGAGCCAGACTCCCGCGATCAGCCGTATCCGTTGACGCATTCGAGGCGACATTTCTGCTTCATTCTGCCACGGCTGACTCTCCGCCCTTAGCGGGCTTTTGACGGGCTGGCCTACAGCGATGACCAACCGCACTCGCAAGGACCTGAATCCAGTTCGGCATCTCGGCAGGACCGTTTGTCAAAAACACGTGTCCGCCTCCTCCACAGCGCCCCTAGGATGGCTCCGTACCGAAAGGCAAGAACCAAATCCGAAGGACGGAGCAGGAACAATGAGAACTCGATCGAGAGCGTGGATGTTCGGAGTCATCGCGGCGGTATTGCCGTTGGTAAGCGGAACGGCGGCGCAAAGCCCCGCAAGACACGTGGGAGAGGCGCCAGGCGTCATTCCAAGCGGCTTTGGCGAGGCAGTCGATCGCGACATCATGACAATCCGTGCCGCGACTGCCAAATTCAAGACGACTGAGGCTGCCGAAGCGGCCGGCTACAAACGCGTTGCCGACTGCGTGCAACATCAACCGGCGGGTGCGATGGGTTATCACTTTCAGAATAACGCCCTTCTAGACACGACGCTCGACCTAGAGCATCCCGAGGTGTTGGTCTATGAGAAGATGCCCGACGGCACCTTTCAATTGAATGGCGTCGAATTCCTTGTGCCGATCTCCGCATGGAAATCAACCGAGCCGCCGCGCATCATGGGGCAAGCCCTCATCAAGGCGGATCCGATCGGCTTCTGGTTTCTTCACGTCTGGACCTGGAAACCGAGTCCGAGCGGCCTTTTTGCCCCCTGGAACCCAGACGTCAAGTGCCAGGACGCTTCGTCGATGAGTCATTAGGTTCGGTATTGCCGCCAGTGGCGCCCATCAACGCTCTC
>DATLKS010000485.1:0-8604 GCA_035538255.1 Terriglobales bacterium | reverse complement strand
CTTTGCCTGTCCAATTACCGATCTCTTCTTGGTCGAGTTCGACGCGGTAGTCGCGTCCGTTTACGGTCACGTCGAAGACCATCGTTCCCGCAGCGCCTCCTGCCGCGCGAGACTCTTCCATTTGCCGTTCGGCGGCTTTGCGGTGCTGTTGCCGGCGTTGCTTGCGCCATTCTGGGAAGCTGCTTTGCCATTTCCAGTCGCGTGCAGAAGAGCTGCCGCAATGGCCGCGATCTTTTCTGCAGCGCCCTTCATCGCGGACAAAGTGCGGACTCGTGACGCGAGCAGGCGGTCCAAATAACCGGTATGGATGCGAGCAGCGATGAACTCATCATCTTCGAGAATCTCGCGGAACAAACTCAGGTTCGTGGCGATACCGCCCACGAAGTACTCATCTACAGCGCGGCGGAGCCGCCGGATCGCCTGTTCGCGCGTTGGGGCAAACGCAATCAATTTCGACAGCATCGGGTCGTAATCGAGCGGAACGGTCCATCCTTCGTAGATGCCGCTGTCCTCGCGAATGCCTGGACCAGAAGGTGTGAGCAGGCGCGTTATTTTTCCCGGACTGGGAAAGAAAGTGTTGTCCGGATCTTCGGCATAGACGCGCACCTCGAGGGCATGGCCGCGCAGTTGCAGGTCGCTTTGGGAGAAAGGTAGCTGCGCCCCGGCTGCGATCAGGATTTGCAGATGGACAAGATCAAGTCCAGTCACCAGCTCCGTAACCGGATGTTCCACCTGCAGCCGAGTGTTCATCTCCAGGAAATAGAAGTTCTTGTCGCCATCGACAAGAAATTCGACTGTACCAGCGTTGTAATATCCGGCGCTGCGCGCCAGCGCAACGGCGGTCTCACCCATGGCCTGGCGCATGGCTGCATCCACTACGGCAGAAGGCGCTTCTTCGATAACCTTCTGATGACGGCGCTGCACCGAACATTCGCGCTCACCGAGATAGACGATGTTGCCGTGTTCGTCTCCAAGCAGCTGGATTTCGATATGTCGCGGATCGACAATCAACTTCTCGATATAAACATCGCCGTTCCCAAATGCCCCCAATGCCTCGCTCTGTGCGCCGGTGAAAGCCGAAGGAAGTTCCTCGCGTGTATTCACGCGCCGCATTCCCTTGCCGCCACCGCCGGCTGCCGCCTTCAGCATCACTGGATATCCAACCTCGGACGCGACCTTCTCGGCCTGCTGCAATGACTCAAGCGCGCGTACCGATCCGGGAACGCGCGGCAGTCCAGCACGGTCGGCCGCTTCGCGCGCCCGCGTCTTCGATCCCATGGCTTCCATCGCGGCAGGTGATGGTCCGATGAACTTGACTCCGACCTCGGCGCAAGCTTTGGCGAACTGCGCATTTTCTGAAAGAAATCCGTAGCCGGGATGGATGGCATCCGCGCCACAACGTTTGGCTACATCGAGGATGCGTTCGATATTCAGGTAAGACTCACGCGCAGCAGGAGTACCGATGTGGTACGCTTCGTCGGCTTTTAAGACGTGCAGCGCCGCGCGATCCACATCGGAGAACACGGCGACACTACGGATGCTCAACTCGCGGCAGGCACGAATGACGCGCACGGCGATCTCGCCGCGATTGGCAATGAGTATCTTCTTAAATAATGACTTCGACATCGAAATGAACGACAAACGACGATTCTAAAGAGACTGAACACCGAGGTCACAGAGGAGGGAAGAAATCAAGTGAATGATCTCGCACTTCAGCCATGCAGCGGAAGGCAACAAACTTCAATGTCCTCCGTGCCCTGTATGTTCAATCTTTTGCTTTACGTCTTAGTGGCCCAGGCCGTTGGGGTACAGCAAAATCTTGCTGGCCTCCCCGGTCTTCAACCGCGCCATGCCCTTGCTGAAATCTGCGAGCGGCATGCGGTCGGTGATCACGGGAGAGATGTCGAGCTTGCCCGCTTTGAGCAGGGCCTGCATTTGGTACCACGTTTTGTACATGAGACGCCCGTTGATGCCCTGTACTATCGCTCCTTTGAAGATCAAGTCTTCAGCAAAGTTCATCTTGATCGGGACGGAGGGAATACCGAGCAGCGAGACCCGCCCGCCAAGGCGGAGGATGTCGAATCCGGTTTTGATGCCGTCGGGATGGCCGGACATCTCAAGCACAACATCGACTCCGGTTCCATCTGTGCGCTCAAGTATGAACTGCTTCACGTTTCCCTTACTGGGATCGCAGACGTGGTCGGCCTTCATAGCTTTGGCCAACTTACGACGATGCTCGTTGACTTCCAGCGCGAATACCTGGGAGGCGCCGACTGCGCGCGCGACTGCAATCGAAAATAACCCGATCGGACCGCAGCCGATCACGGCGACTGTCTTGGCTGCAATCTCTCCCGCGAGCACCGTGTGCACTGCATTGCCAAGCGGATCGAGGATGGAAGCGAAATCTGCTGGAATGGAGGGATCGAGCTTCCAGATGTTCGATTCGGGAATCTTGACGTAATCGGCAAAAGCGCCGTCGGCATCGACGCCGATGATCTTCACGTTCTGGCAGATGTGGGCCTCGCCAGTGCGGCACTGCAGGCACTTGCCGCAGTTGACATGCATTTCGGCAGAGACGAAATCGCCTTCCTTAACGCTGGTGACTTCGCGGCCTACGGCAGCAACGATCCCGCAAAATTCGTGTCCCGGAACCAGAGGTGGATGAATGCGCTTCTGCGCCCACGCGTCCCACTCGTAGATGTGCAGGTCAGTTCCGCAGATCGAAGCGACCTTTACTTTGACGAGAACGTCGCTAGGACCGATCTCGGGGCGAGGCACCTGGCGCAGCTCCGATCCGGGCGCCGCCTGCGGTTTTACGATGGCCTGCATTGTCTCAAGCATTCACAATGTCCCTTTCCTTCATGGACGTCCAGAACATTCCCTTCGCGACGGCACGCCGGACGCTCTTCGTGTTTACAGTTCGGGTCAAAGGCGGAGACTCAGCATGCTGCGTCTCTATAAAGGCATGGAAATGCGCGCTATTCCCCAGAATTGTCTGGAGACAAACAGGCAAACGATTCAGTCTATCACCCGATTTGGCGGCGGCGCAGGTGGCGGGAGAGGAGACGGCGCAGGAGGAGCAGCAGCGGCCAGTGGCATGTTGAAGATCGGCGGCGGAAGCTCCAACTCCACTTCGATTCCGCCGATTGCCTGCGAGATTGCGTTATAAATGAATGCGATTAAGGTCCCGGCGACAAATCCAATGCAGGCATAAAAAAAAGGCAAAATCGCGGCGACGATTACGGCGCCGCCAAACCCGCGACGCTGGCCGCCAAGCGTTGCCAGTCCAGGGCCAAACAGAACGATTGGAGCAAACAAAAGGCCGAGAATGCCATAGAGAACGGCATTCACTTTCGCTGCGGAGAGAACGCGGATCGATCGAATTTTTGTCATGAGCACACTCCAACGTGATAGCGGTGCATAGTCCAGGTGTTTGGTGCGGACTGCTAGGTTGGCCAGTAGCAGGACGCTTGGAACGCGAGACACGCTTTAAAACTCAAGAAGCAAGTATCTGCCAGCCGACATCTGGCCGAGGGCCAGCCGTATCCAGGCTCCAAATTTCTGGCCGGTTGAAAATTACGGAAATCGTAAGGCACGCTTCTTAACTTCCGTTCGCATCCGTCGCCGCACGAAAAAGGGGCTACTGAAGATTGCCATAATGGAAGCACCGCTCATCACCATGCCGGAACGGTCCACAACCTTAGTCGCATCCGCTTCGTCCATCGGAGGCCCGAGCTTAAGCGATTCCTTCGACTCAAACAACTCTTCGCTCATCGACGATCTCCACCAATCGATGCCCTATCCCCGGTATCGTGAGGGGATCTGCCCGGGAATCCTGAAGGGATCGTGGTTGCAAGCTCTTTAGAATGTGCGGGTCGATCAAGATTTCGATTTCGTTAATTCATCCTCGCTCGTCGCTAGTTCCCCATCCCCCTCCGCCGGGAGATTCGATGCGGATGCGATCACCGCGGTTTAAGCGGATGCTCCCCTTTGCCGGAATCGAAACTTCGGAACCATCTCGACGAATCGCGAAGTTCCGTCCAGGTTTGCCATCTGCGCCGCCGTACAGTCCATATGCACCGCGGACGCGGCGATCTGCGAGCAGCGTTACGTCTGCATCACAGAGCAATTGGAGTTCGCGGACGATGCCATCACCGCCGCGATGTTTGCCTTTGCCGCCGCTGTTGGGACGCAATGAATAATGCGTAACCCGAATCGGATATGCGTACTCAAGCGCCTCTGCCGGAGTATTGAGGGAATTGGTCATGTGCGTGTGCACACCCGAGATTCCGTCCTGCTCAGGTCGCGCTCCCATTCCGCCAGCGATGGTCTCGTAATAAGCGAAGGGCTCACCGGCACGAGCGTGGTCCTTCGGGAAAAGTCCGCCGATGGTGAGATTGTTCATCGTTCCGGAAGAAGCGGCGGGAATGCGATCGGGCGCCGCCTGGGCAAGAGCGCGGAAGAGTGCGTCCACAATGCGTTGCGACATCTCCACGTTCCCACCTGCAACTGCTGAGGGAGGACGAGCGTTGACAACTGTTCCCTCGGGCACAATGACGCGCACAGCACGCATAATGCCGGCGGCTGCAGGAACATCTTCCGCCAGTAGACAACGGAAAACATAAAAGCAGCCGGAGTAGGTGATCGCCTCCACGGCGTTGACACTGCCTTCCACCTGCGGATCGCTTCCCATGAAGTCGATGGTGACGATCGGCTGGTTTTTGCGTTTGTGCTTGGCAATGCGCGCCGTCACCGCGACGCGCACGGGTCGATCAGTAATACCATCATTGTCCAGAAAGTCTTCTGCCGAGTACTCTCCGGCCGGAAGCTTGTCGAGGAGTGCGCGTGTCATCTCCTCGGCATACTTTTGCAGATCCTGAGTTGCGCGATGTACACGCGCCAATCCATAACGATCGCAGATCTCCTGCAGCCGGCGGGCACCGGTGTTGCAGGCAGCGAGTTGCGCTCCAAGATCTCCTTCGCGTTCTTCCGGAGTGCGCACATTAGCGAGCACCATCGCCAGAACGTCGCGCTGGATCTCGCTGCCGCGCACGAGGGCGACAGGAGGAATCCGTATGCCTTCCTGATAAATCTCGCGGGAGAGTCCCATGGATCCTGCCGCAGCGCCGCCTACGTCAGCATGATGCGCGCGCGATGCGACATAAAAATCTGGCTGAACATTCCGGACACGAGATCTTGTCCCGGCTCGCTGGTTCTTTGCTTTTCTCGAATGGACGAAGACCGGCGCGACCAGCGTGATATCGGGCAAATGCGTTCCGCCCGCGAAGGGATCATTCACCATCGCTACATCTCCCGGCCCGAGTTTTAGCCGCTCAATCGCAGCGCGCACCGACATCGGCATCGACCCGAGGTGGACAGGCATGTGATCGCCCATCGCCGCGACCTGTGCATCACGATCAAACACGGCGCAGGAGTAGTCCCGGCGTTCACGGATGTTCGGTGAGAACGCGCTGCGCCGCAGCGACGCTCCCATCTCCTCAGAGATGGAATGAAAAATCTCTCGGAAAATTTCGAGTTCAACCGGGTCGGGCATGCGATTCGTGATTATAGAAGCCGGAAGTTTTGTGAAAATTTCTTGACAGGCGCCAAAACTAAGCACAATATCTTGTGGTAGTAGTCACGCTAATGCTATAAGCGGAGCAGCTCACACAGCTCCTCCACAACCAGGGAGAACGTTCCACAGGAGGAACACAGACATGCCAATGAAAAAGAAGGCCACAAAGAAGAAAGCAGCTAAGAAGAAATAACTGCTGCCCGGCAAACTGATTTGCGGCCTTCGCTGCGTCGAAGGCCTTTTTCATTTGGGATCGGAATTACAATTCGATTGACCAATTTGGGGTTCGGTTGACGCTTGCCCCTGCTGAGCTGTAAGACCTGACAATCACACTTTCTTTGAACTGCCATCTCGCCCTCCGGCAGCGATGATGCCGAGCTTTTCTATTCTTACGTTGCGGAGTGCGGGATCTTCTGTTCGGTGGTTTCTCCTGGGTGCTATGAACAGCAGTTGGCATGTTTGTTGATGGGCAGATATACCCTCCTCCGCCCGCACACGAAATCCTTCCGGTTGGACCGCATCGTGGCGGCGCTCGGGACGACAGTATCTGAGGAGAGGAGCTTCTTAATTGAATCCTGCTGAGGGATTCTCCTCTTATCCGCCAACATGCAACGGAATGAGACGCGCCTTGGGTGGAGAGGTCTCGTGGTCTTTGCGCTTGCTGAATGCAAGACGATAAACGGCGTCGTACTGTGAGGCAATGACTTCGGCGCCGCGAGTTGCCAGGCAGTGCTCTCTTCCGGCCATGCCTAGTGCGCGTCTGAATTGGGGATTAGCCGCCAGAAACCGTGCTCGGTGCGCAATATCGGCTACGTCGCCTGAGCGGAACCAGAGGCATCCGCGGCCATCCGAGCTGATCTCCCGATGCTGCTCCGCATCGGCAGCGAGGAGCGCGCGGCTGCGAGCGAGAGCCTCGAGTGCAGATCCTTCGCTGGCGTGCTCGCGCTCGCAGATAATTACGTCTGCGGACGCCATGGCTTTGTCGCGCACTGCAGGTGCGAGCACTCTTGCCGAAGCCAAGAGATCGCACGCTGCGGCGAGTTCATTTACTCTGTTTTCTTGTTCTCGGTCTGACAAGAACAGAAACTTCACATCAGAGCTCTCGCGGCGGACAATCGAGAGCACGCGCATCCAGCGCAGCAGAGAATCGCGGCACTCCCAGGCAGATGAATTGGGCAGTCCTGGAATGAGAAAGAAAATAGTCTCTGGTCCACTTTCCGTGGTCCGCTCCAGCCATTCCCGATCCGGGACTGACTCAATTAAGTTGGGGTCCACTGGACGAAGAATCAGAAACAGATTCTCTGCGCCGACGCCTCGCTCTAGACATTCCAGGCGAGCAGCATGGTCGCTCACAACGACGGCTGCCGCGCGAGAGAGAACAAACTGCTCAGCCACACGAAACGAGCGTGCCAGCCATGAATCCTCATTGCAATGTCCGGCGGAAGCAGCCATCTTTTCGACTGGGCGGCTTAGTTGATAAACGACGCTCGATGAAGCTCGCACCGATGCCATTCCTGCAGCAAAAGAATGCGCGTGGATGATCTCCACAGAAGTTTCCGCGGTGCTTTCGTGCAGCAGCTTGCGCCATTCCTGCACATGCTTCCAGGTTTGCAGAAGAGATACGGGAGCGGTTGTTTCATTTCGGTTCTGGCGAAATGCGCCTGCGAGTCCGGAACCTGCCGGCGTGAGAAGAAAGGGCCGCATTCCGGCGACGATCTGCCCTTCGACGAGCGGCAAGACCTCCCGAGCGGATTCGCATGCGTGTACAACTCTCCAGGGGTATCGTCCAGGCTTTTTTCTCTCGTGTGTCCCGGCTGAGGTCCGTTGGTCAAGCGTCATCATTCGCTCTGTGAACGGTTTGCTCTTCTTCATATCTACACAATCAGCCGGCGGCATTCGGATTTATGAAACTTCTTTTCGTTCTTGCACTACTAAGTGTGAGTAGGTCAGTACTTGATTGCGTCCGCGCGCTTTGGCGGCGTACAGCGCTGCGTCGGCGAATTCAAGCAGCTTCTGCCGACACCTCGCGTCGCGACCGTATACAGCTAATCCGATGCTGATTGTGAGCTTCTCGTGGCCATCGAGCTCCTCAATTTGAAAATCGGCGTTCTGTACCGCACGACGAAGACGTTCAGCGACGGAGATCGCTTCTTGCTCCGATGCTTCCGGCAGAATAATCACAAATTCCTCTCCGCCATAGCGCGCGACGGTATCAACTTCACGCATGTCTTTTACCAGCAGTGACGTAACTTGGCGCAGCACCTGATCGCCAACGTGATGTCCATAGTTATCGTTGAGGGACTTGAAATGATCAATATCAACCATCAAAAGAGAAAATTGCTCGCCTTTGCGATCCGAGCGTTTTACTTCGAGATCCAGTTGCTGCTCGAAGTATCCGCGAGTGCGAAGTCCCGTGAGGTAATCGGTGAATGCAAAACGCAGCAAACCTTCATTCGCTTGTTCCCGCGTCAGTAAATTCTCGGCAACTAGCGCTAGCGTCCAGAGAAGCTGGGCATCTTCCTCGCTGAAGCTTTCGCTTTTTCGGCAAAAGAGCTGCAACGAGCCCAGCACGCGGCCTTTCACGAACAGCGGAATCACTAGAGCGCATTCCGCCCCCGCAGCTTGTAGTTCTGAGTCAGCTTTTTCATGCTTGCCTTTTTCGATCAGCAACGGGAGCGCGTGTTGAGTGACCCAGAAATGGAGTAGGTTTCCTCCCCATGGTGCTTGAGCACTACTGTCAATGCGTCCGCGCTGCAGACGCAGTTCCATCCGTTCTTGCGGCTCGTTCCAAAAGTAAACGCAGGCACTGTCGAATGTGGTGATTGTGCCCGCGAGATCGCAGATCAGGTTCAACGCCGGCCCGAGCTGCATTTGCGAGCCAGTAACAGTCGCAAGCCGAAGAATTGCCTGAACACTTCGCCAGCGCTTCCCAAAGATCTCCGGATTCAACTCGTTCTTGGCCGCGATGACGAAGTTCGCGATATCAAATCCAGGATTGGGATGCATAGGTAAGGCGCTACATGGGGCCG
>DATLKS010000484.1:0-6000 GCA_035538255.1 Terriglobales bacterium | reverse complement strand
CGTTATACCTTGAATCTGCCGGAGATTGCGGAGGTGTGGCGCCGTGGATCCGTGGTCGCCTCGTGGTTGCTCGATCTCACGGCCATGGCCCTGGTTGAGGATCCTGACCTCTCGCAGTACAGCGGGTTCGTGCAGGACTCTGGGGAGGGTCGCTGGACGATTGAAGCGGCGGTTGCAACCGCAGTACCTGCCCATGTACTGACGGCAGCTCTCTACACCCGCTTTCGCTCGCGCCAGGAGCACACGTTCGGGGAGAAAGCGCTTTCCGCAATGCGCCAGAAATTCGGCGGACACGTGGAACCGAAGAAAGCGGCGGGAACGAAGTGAAAGCCGCTTTCGGCAGTCGGCGTTCCGCGTTCTGCCAGGAGACAGGCATAGAAGTTCTCTATCGAGACTGGTTACTGGCTGAAAGCTGACAACCGAAAGCCGACGGCCATCTCGGGAAATCTAAAGATCACAACACACAACATGGCCACCCTCACTCCAACGCAACCCGCCACCACAACCGAGATACCGCACAGCAAGTCTGCTGGGCCATGCGTGATGGTCATTCTTGGCGCGACAGGGGACCTCACTAAACGCAAGCTGCTGCCATCGATTTATAACCTGCTGAGCTCAGGGCTGCTCTCGCGCGAGTTCGCCATTGTAGGTATGGCCAAGGACGAATTAAATACCGAGCAGTTCCGAAAGCATATCAAGGACTCACTCACGCAGTTTGCCGAGGGAGCCGATCCCGAATTAGTCGATTGGCTGGTGGTGCACTCGTACTACGTGAGCGGCGAGTTTGCTGACTCTGAAGCCTATAAGCGTTTGCGCGCGCAGTTGGCCGAGGCAGACAAAGTCCATGGTAGTCACGGCAATTATTTCTTTTACTTCGCCATTGCGCCCCAATTCTTTGCGACTGCGGTCCAGAAGCTCGGGGAATGTGGTCTTGCAGAAGAAGAGAACGGATCATGGCGGCGCGTCATCATCGAGAAGCCCTTTGGGCACGACCTTGAGACGGCGCGGGAATTGAACAAGAAGATCAAAGAAGTGCTCTACGAGAGCCAGATTTACCGCATCGATCATTATCTTGGCAAAGAAACGGTCCAGAACATACTGGTATTCCGGTTTGGGAATGGGCTGTTCGAGCCAATCTGGAGCCGCAACTATGTCGATCACGTCCAGATCACTGTCGCGGAAACCGTAGGTGTTGAAGGTCGCGGAGGATATTACGACACTGCCGGCACTCTGCGCGACATGGTTCCGAACCACATCATGCAGCTCATCAGCCTCACTACAATGGAGCCGCCGATCTCGTTCCACGCCGACGATGTTCGCGATGAACAGTCCAAGGTGTTGCACGCGATTCGCAGCATGAATGGAGAAGAAGTTATACATAACGCCGTGCGCGGACAATATGGATCGGGCATCATGCCAAATGGAGAGCGCGTGCCCGGCTACCGCCAGGAGCCGAGCGTGAATCCGCAATCGCGCAGCGAGACGTTCGTCGCGCTCAAGCTTTCAATCGACAATTGGCGCTGGGCGGGTGTCCCGATCTACTTGCGAACGGGCAAACGCATGGCGCGCCGCCACACGGAAATCGCAATCGAGTTCAAGCGCGCTCCGTTTGTTCTATTTCGGGATACCGACATCGCACATCTGCCGAGCAATCAGCTTGTCATCAACGTGCAGCCGGAGGAAGGCATTGCCCTGAAATTCGGCGCGAAAGTCCCAGGGCCTCTGGTGAAAGTTGGTCCAGTGAATATGAGTTTCAATTATCAGGACTACTTTGGCGGTACCGCTCAGACCGGCTACGAAGTGCTGCTCTACGATTGCATGATTGGCGATGCCACGCTCTTCCAACGCGCCGACATGGTAGAGGCCGGTTGGAGCGCCGTCGATGCAATTCTCGATGTATGGAAGGCGCTGCCTCCGCGCGAGTTCCCCAATTATCCGGCGGGCACGTGGGGTCCCAAAGAAGCGGACGAGCTGATGACGCGCGACAGCCGCCACTGGAGAAATGTTCCAGCATGATTCTCGCCGGGGATGTCGGCGGGACCAGCGTTCGTCTCGCCTACTTCGAGCAGAAAAATACCCGCCTTTTTCCAATCGCGGAGGAAGTAAAACACGCGCGCGACTATCCCAGCTTGCAGGCGGCGGTGATCGAGTTCCAACGCGACCACAACTATGTGCCGCTCTGCGCTTGCTTTGGCGTTGCCGGTCCGGTGACGAATGGAATCGTAAAGGTTTCGAACCTCCCCTGGATCATCGATGCATCTGTGCTCGAACGTGAGGCTGCAATTTCTGCGGTTCATTTGATCAATGATCTTGAGGCGAATGCGTATGGCCTCTCAGAGTTGGTCGAAGAAGACTTCGAGCTTCTCACTCCAGGCATCAGCGGGCTAAAAGGGAACGCAGCCGTCATATCGGCAGGCACGGGACTGGGCGAAGCTGGCCTGTTTTGGGACGGCGAAACGCATCGTCCTTTCGCCGCCGAGGGTGGCCACGCCGATTTTGGTCCCGCCAATGATTTGCAGCTAGAACTCTGGCAGTATCTGCACAAGAAATTTGGTCACGTAAGCTGGGAGCGCGTACTTTCGGGTCCAGGTCAGTACAACATTTACGAATTCCTCCGTCAGACTGGAAGAGGCCAGGAAGAGTCTTGGCTAACGGAGGAGATGAAGCGAGACGATCCTGCCGCAGTGATCTCACGGCATGGCATTGATGGAACGAGTCCCCTCTGTGAGATGGCCGTCGATGTCTTCGTTGAGATCTATGGAGCTGCGGCCGGCAATCTTGCGCTCAAGATTTTGGCCGTCAGCGGAGTATACGTGGGCGGCGGGATCGCTCCCAAGATCCTTCCCAAATTGAAAGAACCGCGATTTATGCAGGCCTTTCGCGATAAAGGCCGTCTGCGGCCGCTGATGGAGACGATTCCCGTGCGGGTGGTGCTGAACGACAAGACCGCGCTGCTTGGGGCTGCGCACGTCGCGATGTCGCAATGTGCGCAATCCAGGAGCACTGGAACCGGTAAGACGCTGGCCTTTTCATGATTCAACCGGCGATCGATCGAGCGACATGAAGTATGTCTGACCTCCGAATTCTTGACGACCTGCAAGCGGTTGCCCGCGCTACGGCTGACGAGTTCATCTCCCACGCGGCTCGAGCCGTCAAAGATCATGAGCGATTTACCGTCGCTCTCTCGGGCGGATCAACTCCCAAGGCGCTGCACGGTGTCCTGGTGGAGCGCACCGCGACGCACCCAAAGCTGATCAACTGGTCCAGAGTGGAGGTTTTCTTCGGTGACGAGCGGCACGTTCCGCCCGATCATCCTGACAGCAACTTTCGCATGGCGAACGAGACACTGCTGTCAAAGGTTCCGATTCCGAAAGCAAATATTCACCGCATGCGTTGCGAAAATCCTGACGCAGCACAAGTCGCAGCCGAATATGACAACGAGCTCGTGACATCTTTTCGCTTGAGCGGCGGCCAGATTCCACGTTTCGATTTGATCCTGCTGGGAATGGGTCCTGACGGCCATACAGCTTCGCTGTTTCCCGGCAGCACCGCTGTTCACGAGCTCAAGAATCGTGTCGTCGCGAATTGGGTGCAGAAGCTCAATACCTGGCGCATCACTTTTACTCGTCCTGTTATCAACGAGGCCGCGTGCGTGCTGATGATGATCTCAGGCCATGATAAATCTGCCGCTTTGGCGCAAGTGATGGACAATGGGAATCCGGATACATATCCAGTGAGGTATGTGAGGCCTAGGCATGGAGAGCTTATCTGGATCGTCGACCGAGCTGCCGCGCAGAAGCTTCAATCAAAACGATAGATTGGTGAAACACTCTTTGCGGCGACTCGCCCGCGCAGCACCTTTGTTAACGTACTTGCCCACCTATGACCTACTGCCGAACTAATGCGTAAAGAACACGAACGCCTTCTTCAGGACAAAAATCGCGAGATCTATTGGAAGCGCTGGGGCCCTTATCTCAGTGAGCGTGCCTGGGGCACGGTGCGCGAGGACTACAGCGCAAACGGCGATGCTTGGGGATATTTCACGCACGACCAGGCGCGCTCGCGCGCTTATCGCTGGAATGAAGACGGTATTGCCGGATTTTGCGACCGCCATCAGCTCATCTGCTTTGCGGTTGCAATGTGGAACGGCCGCGATCCGATCATCAAGGAGCGGCTGTTTGGACTCACGAGTCCCGAAGGCAATCACGGCGAAGACGTAAAGGAGTGCTACTTCTATCTCGACAACACGCCTACACATACCTACATGAAGGCGTTGTACAAATATCCGCAGCACGAATTCCCGTATCAGAGGCTCGTCGATGAGAACCGGCGGCGCACGCGGCTCGATGCCGAATTTGAACTTACCGATACTGGTATCTTTGATGACGATCGCTATTTCGACATCTTTGTCGAGTACGCCAAAGCTTCGAGCGAAGACATACTGATTCGCATCACCGCGTGGAATCGCGGTGCCGAAGCGGCGCGCCTGCACCTGCTGCCGACTATCTGGTTTCGCAACACCTGGTCATGGAGCGACATCAACGAACACGATAAACCCAGGCTGGAGCGAATCGCAGACATTCATGGCGTACCGGTGATGCGCGTGTATCACTCGCAGTATGGAGAGCGTTGGCTTTATTCCGAGGGTTCGCCGCAGCTTCTGTTCACCGACAACGAAAGCAATCTGCGGCGGCTATTCGGAGTGCCGAATCGCGGTTTTTACCAAAAAGATGCGATTAACGACTTCATCACCAAAGGCCATCGCTATCGTCTGAATCCCGAGCAAACGGGCACAAAGGCATCCATCTATTACGATCTAGAAATTCCTCCGGGTGAAAGCGCAGAGGTAAAGCTAAAGTTCACACAAAAACTCGATAGCACGATGGACCATTTCGGTACTTCGTTCGAAGACGTGTTCCGCGAGCGCATTTACGAAGCAGACGATTTCTATCGCGACATGATTCCGCTATCTCTCTCGCCCGACGGACGTAACGTGATGCGCCAGGCCTTTGCCGGCATGCTCTGGTCAAAGCAGTTCTACAACTACGACGTTGACACGTGGCTTGACGGAGACCCTGCGCAGCCTTCGCCGCCCAAAGAGCGACTGCACGGAAGAAATTCTGATTGGGAGCACTTCTATGCGGACGACATTCTTTCAATGCCGGACAAGTGGGAGTATCCGTGGTTCGCGGCCTGGGATTTGGCGTTCCACACGATTGCTCTATCGCTCGTTGACCCCGATTTTGCCAAGGACCAGCTGGTTCTGCTGCTGCGCGAGTGGTACATGCATCCGAACGGGCAGATGCCCGCCTACGAGTGGGCCCTCGGTGACGTGAACCCCCCGGTGCACGCCTGGTCCGCGTGGCGTGTCTTCCAGATCGATCGCAAGCAACGCGGTGGGACCGGCGACCTCGCTTTCCTCGAGCGCATCCTGCACAAGCTGATGCTCAACTTCACCTGGTGGGTGAATCGCAAGGATGCGGAAGGGCGCAATGTCTTCCAGGGCGGATTCCTGGGCCTGGACAACATCGGGGTATTCGATCGCAGCAACCAACTGCCCACCGGCAGTCACATTGACCAGGCGGACGGCACCAGCTGGATGGCCATGTATGCCCTCAATCTGATGCGCATTGCGCTCGAGCTGGCCTGTCACAACCCGGTCTACGAGGATATCGCCACCAAGTTCTTCGAGCACTTCCTGCACATCGCCGATGCCATGAGCCGCGTCGGCGGGCACGTTGAGCTGTGGGACGAGGAGGACGAGTTCTTTTATGACGTGCTCGATCTCCCGGACGGCCGGATGCAGTCCATGAAGGTCCGCTCCATGGTTGGGCTCATTCCGCTGTTCGCGGTAGAGACTCTCGAGCCGGAGTTGCTGGCGCGTCTGCCGGATTTCCGCAAGCGGCTGGAGTGGTTCCTGCAACATCGGCCGGAGCTGGCGGCGCTCGTCTCCAAGTGGGACGAAAAGGGCCGTGGCGAGCGGCGCCTGCTGTCGCTGCT
>DATLKS010000483.1:0-2881 GCA_035538255.1 Terriglobales bacterium | reverse complement strand
CGGCGATTTGTGCCTTCGTCAAACGGCGCGCCAATTCGCGGATTCGGTCGACCTCCGCGGAAGGATATCGAAAACGGTCTGCAGCTTTCGGCGGGAGTTGTACCAGGAGATCGGTGCAAGCGCCACCCTGCCAGCGAATGTGAACGGAGAGCTGTCTCTGTTCGATCAATTTGTTGACCGTAATATCTTTGATGAGGAGCCGCAACATTCGTTTGCGGTCCTTGGCTTGCGTGCTGGGTGCGTGCCACAGACGCGGGAAATCCCGCGCCAATGCGAGCACTTTCGCTTTTTGCTCCGGCGTAAAGACACGTGCTTCTTGCCGTTGAAATTCCGCAGCTTGCTTTTTCAGATCCTGCAGATGAAGCAAGGTTTCATTCCAGCGACGTTCCAGCGTGTTGGCAACGAGCCTATTGGCGGGATCTACTTCCTGATAACGCCGTTCGGCAAGCGCTGTCTCGTATTCGGCACGCTCGAGTCGCATCTGCCATTGACGCAGAATGCCTTGGTCGCGCGCTTCGAGTTCCTGCAAGGCGGCGAGTGCGAGTTGGAGCTCGGCTGGTCGCAGCGCTTTCAACACTTCTTCCGAAACGGCGGCGTCGAGCAGATCACAACGAAAGCTCATGCAATCTTTGGTCGCCAGTGCTTCGAGATGCCGTCGGTTACAAAGATAAGTCGGATAGATGCCGCCGTTGCCGGTGTAGCGGACGGTGATGGCATGGCCACAGTTGCCGCACAAGAGCAGCCCCTGCAGCAAGGCCAAGCCTTCGCGAGCCGGGCCGCTCAGCATCGTTTCTTCCCCATTGGTGCGATTCTTTTCCAGCCGCTGGCAATTTTCCAGGAATTCTTCCCAGCTGATGTATCCTTCGTGATGCTGTCTCAATTGGACCCGCCAATCGGGCATAGCGACGGCACGCTGTTTTTTCTGAATCTCGCCGGTCGTGCTGATTTTCTGATGATACTGGTAGCGACCAAAAACATACACGCCGGCATAAGACGGGTTTTTGAGCATGCACAACACCCGCGTGTGAGTAAGACGACCCCATACCAGCTTGCCGTTCCAGGCCCCGCCATAAGCGCGCTTGGGAAAACGCAGTCCACGCTTGACGAAGTTCTGCACTACTGCGAAGGCACTGCCTGTTTCGCGAAACAAGCGAAACACCAAGGATACGGCGCCGCGCACTTCTTCGTCGGGGTCAAGAACGATATGACCATCCTCGTCGTGGCACAATCCCACGGGCAGTGGAAATCGCAATTCTCCTTTTTGCGCTTTGTTGAGTTTACCGCCCAGGAGGCGCGCGCGGATGAAGTGCAACTCCGCTTGCGCCATCGTGCCCTTGAGTCCCAACAATAAACCATCGTTGAAGTCCGCCGGATCGTAGCAGCCATCCTCGTCGATCACCAGGGTGCGCGTCAGCGCACACAACTCCAGGAGCCGGTGCCAATCGGCATTCGAGCGCGCCAGTCGCGAAGCCTCCAAGGCAAACACCGCGCCCACCTGTCCCATGGAAACATCCGCTACCAGGGTCTTGAAGTCCGTGCGCCCCGTCGTATGAGCACCGGAGATTCCCAAATCCCGATCGAGGATGCGGGTCGACGGTTCGCTCCAGCCCAGTTCTAGAGCTTTCTGCCGCAGCGCATACTGACGCTCGGTGCTCTCCTGATGGTGGCGCACTTGCGCAAGGGTCGACTGACGCACATAAATGTAAGCCGGTTTGCTCTTCTGCTGTTCTGAGATTTTCGGGTTCATCGGTCACCTCCGGAGTTGTCAAAGCATGGGGTGAAGAGTCCAACCAGTTCTCGAGCATGTTGGCGATGATCGCGCTTGCTAATTGGGGATCCGTGGGCACGATGAGCGAGGAAGAAGTGGCGCTCATCGTGAGCCCTCAGAGCGCCTCGCGGCGGCGCAGCAGCTCGCGGTTGATTTCGCAGATGTGCTCTAACATTTCGCGAGCGCGTTGATAATGGGCGAGAAATTTCTTGGTCTCCGCAAGACGGTTCTGCGGAACATAGTCCATTTGCGGTCGCACATTCGGAAAGCTCACGGACAAGTAGTACTTGGGGCCATGACCGCGACCTTTGGCGCATTTGCATCCGGGCTTGCCACAGGGCTTGTAGCGTTCGATGAGAGAACCACGAAGGATGCCAGCGAGGGGAGGCAGCTTGGCTAGAAGAGTTTGACGACGCTTTCGCAGGGCAGCGGAGGGTTTTTTCCGCATAGATAGCGGACCACGTAAAAGCATGGTCTGACAATATTCCGAATGAATTCATAAATCAACTCTTTTCTGTAGATTGCTGGGGGAGTTGTTCCAAGAGGGTAACCAACGCGAGAAGAGATTCGGCATCGAGCCGCCGCAGGGGCAGCTTCAAAGAGTCCGCTGGCGAAGGATCCGCCCAGTCGGTCCACTCCCTCGCGACACTGAAGGTTCCACAATCCAGTCCACGAAGAATGAGCGTGTCATTGCCGGCGATGTGTCGCTTCTTCAGTACGGGGAAACGTTGACCGTGCAGCGGATGATACGGGTGACGGATCTCGGCCCATCCCAAATGCTCATTGTGCTCAAGTGCAGTTCGCGTTAACCGTCCCAACGGTCTCGGATCGAATAGCGCAGATGGTGGTGAAGTCAAGACTGGAGCCAGTGGTGGATCCACTGTTTGTGCCGGATTCCTACGGATATCGACCGGGGAAATCGGCACACGAAGCGGTGGGGCAAGCCCGACAGCGGTGCTGGGACTACGACTGGGTCGTGGACCTGGACATCCGCGGCTTCTTTGACAACATCGATCGTGAGCTGATGAACCGAGCAGTCCAGAAGCACGCTAAGGAAAAGTGGATGGTTCTCTACATTGCACGGTGGCTAACAGCGCCGATGCAAGAGGAGGA